>WLDR01000080.1 GCA_009704705.1 Actinomycetota bacterium
CCAACTTCGACAACCTCGCTGGCGTGCTCAATGTGCTTCCAGCTGAGCTCCGAAACGTGGACGAGACCGTCAACGCCACCGAGATCAACGAATGCACCGAAGTTGACGATGGACGAAACGACACCCTTGCGAATCTGACCCTTCTGCAGGTTTACGAGGAACGTGCTGCGGCTCTCCGACTGGGTCTGCTCGAGAAGCGCACGGCGCGAGAGCACGACGTTGTTGCGGTTCTTGTCCAGTTCGAGAATCTTGGCCTCGATCTCTTGGCCAAGGTAAGGAGTGAGGTCACGAACGCGACGAAGCTCGATGAGCGAGGCGGGAAGGAATCCGCGAAGGCCGATGTCTACGATGAGTCCACCCTTGACAACCTCAATGACGGAACCGGTGACGACGCCGTCTGTGTCGCGGATGCGCTCCACATCGCCCCAGGCACGCTCGTACTGCGCGCGCTTCTTGGAGAGAATGAGTCGGCCTTCTTTGTCTTCTTTCTGCAGAACGAGTGCTTCGACCGAGTCGCCCACGGAAACGACCTCGTTGGGGTCGACGTCGTGCTTGATGCTCAGTTCGCGCGAGGGGATAACACCCTCAGTCTTGTAGCCGACGTCGAGCAGAACCTCATCGCGGTCAATCTTTACAACGGTGCCGGAGATCAGGTCTCCGTCGTTGAAGAACTTCAGTGTCTTTTCGACGGCGGCGAGGAAATCCTCAGCAGATCCGATGTCGTTGATGGCAATCTGCTTGGTTACCTTGGTCGTTGCTGATGTCATGAAATGTTGCTCCATATGGGGCTTTACTCGGGCGAGCATGTCGAATAAGGAATCACACTGGGTGGTCATCCTTCGACACGCAGGCATGCGGATAGGAACGCGCAAAAACACGCGTCTTCAAGGTTATCCCATTAGTGGGCGGCTTCATTCCACTCGTTTCCCCGACCAACCTGAACGTCAAGCGGCACGCGCAATTGAGCTGCATTACTCATGCGGTCGCGCACGATGGGTTCGACGGCATCCCATTCCCCTGACGCGATCTCCACAATCAATTCGTCGTGCACCTGCATCAGAAGCCGTGACGCAAGTCCCTTCGCGTGCAAGTCCGACTCAATCCCGTTCATGGCAATCTTCATGATGTCTGCTGCGGTTCCCTGCATTGGTGCGTTCAGCGCCGCGCGCTCGGCGTTGTCTCGAAGCACGCGGTTTGGGCTTTGCAGGTCGGGGAACGGCCGACGACGACCAAAGAGGGTTTCGGTGTATCCGTTTTCGCGAGCTTGCTCGACGACACCACGAAGGTAATCACGCACTCCCCCGAATCTTGCAAAGTAGTCCGTCATCAGAGTCTTGGCCTCGGATTGTGCAATCTTCAACTGCCGAGCGAGTCCGAACGCGCTCAGCCCGTAGGCAAGTCCGTAGCTCATCGCCTTGACCTTGGTTCGCATCTCGGCCGTGACCTCTGCGGGCAAGACCCCAAAGACACGAGCGCCGACGAACCGGTGCAGGTCTTCACCAGAGTGAAATGCCTCGATGAGACCGGCATCCTGCGAGAAGTGGGCCATGACGCGCATTTCGATCTGCGAATAGTCCGCCGTCAGCAGGCATTCATATCCATCGCCGACTTCGAACGCTTCCCTGATGCGGCGACCGTCTGCCGTGCGCACGGGTATGTTCTGCAGGTTTGGGTTTGCCGATGAGAGTCGGCCGGTCGACGTGCCGGTTTGAACATACGTGGTGTGGATGCGCTTGTCTGAGCCGATTGACCCAGCGAGCACATCCACAATCTGTCGCAGTTTCGTCGTGTCACGAAAGTCGAGCAATGCGTCGAGGAACGGATGAGGGTTGCTGATTTGCAGGTCTGTCAGCGCAGCTGCGTCTGTCGTGTAACCAGTCTTGGTTTGACGCGTCT
This sequence comes from Actinomycetota bacterium, assembly GCA_009704705.1. GTDB lineage: Bacteria > Actinomycetota > Actinomycetes > Actinomycetales > Microbacteriaceae > RFQD01. Next base: position 1,897 of record WLDR01000080.1, read on the forward strand.
TGGGCATTTGTAACTGATCAAAGAGAACCTCTTGGAGTTGCTTGGGACTCGCGAGGTTTACCTCTTTGCCGATTTCAGCGAATGCCTTCGCCTGCGCGCTCGCCGCGCGCTCGCCCAGCTCCGTTGACAGCCCGGCCAGCTTCGATGCATTGACCTGCACGCCCCGGTTTTCCATCGCGGCTAAAGAGAGGAGCGAAGGCAACTCGATCTCGAGCATGAGAGCAAGGTCAGTTGCCGAGAGCCGCTCGGTCAGCGCGTGAGCGAGTCGGCCGGTCCACCAGGCAAGTTCGCCCGACGAGAGTGCGCCGTCTTCAATGAGGGCGTTCGGATCACCGACGGGGAGTTCAACACCAAACGTCGAGAGCACGAGTGCGTGCAATGAGCGCGTAGAAACGTCGGGCCGCACAATCCAATCGGCAAGCTCTGCGTCGCACGAGACCGTCGTTGTATTGAATTGGCTCGTCGCGAGTGCCTTAATCTGCGGTTTCGCGGCATAGAACATCACGGGCGTGGTTCCAGCCAACAGCTCACGCAGGGGCGCAATGTCCGCACCTGGATTCCACGGAATCGTCACGCACGAATCAGGTGTCGCTAAACCCACACCCGTTATCGCGGCACCGACGAGCTGGACGTGAACCGCAATGCCCTGCGGCGCGGCTTCGCCTGCACGACGAATCCATGCCGCGAGTTCTTCGTCAAGAAGTACCTGCGGTGCCGGACACACTCCTGCGTCAACGACCGCGTGCCCGGGTGCAGAAGTGCGAGCTGGGGGCGCATCGCCGGATGTGCGAGCGGACCCCTTCGCAGTCGTCGCGGTCGCCGAGTCACCCTCGGACTGCGACTCCGGGCTCGGAGCGCCAGCGAGCTTGAGCACGCGTTCTTGGAGCGTGCGAAACTGGAGTCGCGTGAAGACCTCGCGCACGGCATCCACGTTGAAGGAACCATGGGCGAGGTCGCCTGGTCCGACGGGCAGTTCGACATCCGTCACGAGCCGGTTCAATCGGCGATTTCGGATCGCGTTGTCTTTGTGCTCGCGGAGAGATTCGCCAACTTTGCCGGCAATCTCATCGGCTTGAGCAAGAATCGCCTCGAGCGAGCCGTACTGATTGATCCACTTGACGGCGGTCTTTTCCCCCACCTTCGGGATGCCGGGCAGGTTGTCACTCGTTTCGCCCACGAGCGCAGCAATCTCGGGGTACTGCTCCGGATTGATTCCGTAGCGCTCCCGCACTTTGTCTGGATCGTAACGAGTGAGAGCCGAGACTCCCTGCGTCGATGGGTAAAGCAACGTGACGTTCTCGTTGACAAGTTGAATGGTGTCTCGGTCTCCCGAGACGACGAGCACTCGGTATCCGTCGCGCTCTCCCTGATAAGCAAGCGTCGCAAGAATGTCGTCCGCTTCGAAGTCTTCTTTGGTGATGGTGACAATGTTCATTGCGTGCAGGGCGTCTTGCAACAGGGGCACTTGGCCAATGAACTCTGCCGGAGTCTCGCCTCTCGTGGCCTTGTAGTCGGGGTACTCACGGGTGCGAAAACTGTAGCGAGAGATATCAAACGCGACGCCAAGGTGCGTCGGCTTCTCTTTGGCCAGCAGGTTCAAGAGCATCGACAAGAAACCATGAATTGCATTGGTGTGCTGGCCGTCGTCGGTTCGAAAACTCTCGACCGGAAGGGCATAAAACGCTCGGAACGCGAGAGAATGACCATCGATGAGCAGGAGGGTAGGCTTCTTTTCGTCAGTCACGAGGTAAGCCTAATCAAAGGAGCAGACGTGAAGCGGAGCCAACTCCCCGAGCCCCTGAACCTCGAAGCGCTGGTCGGTGTTGACGCTGGCAAGCTGTGCGCAAAAATGGGGATTGAGTTTCACGAACTCACCGCGGAGCATTCCATTGCGACAATGCCCGTCGAGGGGAACACGCAGTCGTTCGGAATTCTGCACGGTGGCGCCTATGTGGTTCTTGGTGAAAGCATGGGATCGATTTCTTCCAACATTCACGCGGCCGGTCGTGGCATCGCCGTGGGCATTGAGATCAACGCAACACACACGGGCAGTGCCAAGTCGGGTTACGTCATCGCCGAGTGCACGGCGCTCCACCTCGGTCGCACACTCGCGACACACGAGATTGTCTGTCGCGATGAAGAAGGCCGTCGACTCTCAACTGTTCGAATCACGAACATCATCAAGACGGTCTAGCCAGCCTTCTGCGCATGCAGTGAATTACTGCTTTGCTCCGAGCTGATCAATGATTGTGACGGCAACATCCTTCATCGTCAGGCGTCGATCCATCGATGCCTTTTGAATCCAACGGAATGCTTCCGGTTCTGTGAGCCCCATCTTCTCGTTCAGGATGCCCTTTGCGATGTCGACGATCTTGCGCGTCTCGAATCGCTCACTCATGTCAGCCACCTCGGCCTCCAGCGCGCGCATCTCCGCACTGCGTGACAGCGCAATCTCGACGGCTGGCAACAGGTCTGCCGGAGTGAACGGCTTCACAATGTATGCAACGACGCCGGCCTCGCTAGCTCGTTCCACAAGTTCTTTCTGGCTGAACGCGGTGAGAAGGAGGACCGGTGCAATTCGATTCTGGTTCAGCTTTTCTGCAGCGGAGATGCCGTCCATCTTGGGCATCTTCACATCCATGACAACGAGGTCAGGGCGCAACTCGGTAGCGAGAGCTACCGCGGCTTCACCATCGGCGGCTTCACCGACAACGTCGTAGCCGAAGCCCCGAAGTGTCTCAACGATGTCGATGCGAATAATCGATTCATCCTCGGCGACGACAATCCGTGCGGGACCAGAGCCGCGTGTGGGTTCGGCAGCAGGTGTCGTTGTCTCGTCGTCGTCGCTCACATCTCACAGCCTAAGATAAAGTTGCCTTTGTTGTGCTGAAGCCGGATTGGCGGAACGGTAGACGCGGAGCACTCAAAATGCTTTGTCCGAAAGGGCGTGTGGGTTCGAATCCCACATCCGGCACACAGTTCGCGAATGCGAGAAACGAAAACCCCGACCGATTAGTCGGGGTTTTCGCATAGTTATGGCGGGTTCAGCCTGAGTTGTCGGGTTAGCTGAGTCGCGCGTACGCGGGTGCAGCCTCATTGTGAGCGTCACCGACGGTGTGCACGCGAAGATCGTTTGTCGAGCCCGCAATTCCGGGAGGGGAACCGGCAATGACAACAACCTTGTCTCCCACCGATGCGAGTTGGTTTCCCAGCAATACGTCATCCACCTGACCGAACATTTCATCCGTGTGTGTCACCGGCGGGATGAGAACGGAGCGCACACCCCAGGTGAGGTTCATGCGGCGACGAATACTCTCGTGCGGAGTGAGGATAATCATGGGGATTGATGAACGCAGTCGAGCCATGCGCCGAGCGGAATCACCTGATTCGGTAAAGACGCACAGGTACTTGGCACCAACGAACTCAGCAACCTCTGCGGCGGCCAGGGTAATCGCCCCGCCCTGAGTTCGCGGCTTTGTGCCGAGTTCGGGAATACGATCAAGGCCGTGATCCTCGGTTGACTCGATGATGCGAGCCATCGTTGCGACCGTGACGGTCGGATATTCACCAACTGACGTCTCACCGGAAAGCATGACGGCATCCGTTCCGTCGAGCACAGCATTCGCGCAATCGGATGCTTCGGCACGAGTCGGGCGCGGACTCGAAATCATCGACTCGAGAACCTGTGTAGCCACGATCACGGGCTTCGCCCAGCGACGGGCTAGTTCGACCGCACGCTTCTGAACGATGGGTACTGCCTCGAGAGGGAGTTCCACACCCAGGTCGCCGCGAGCCACCATGATTCCATCGAAAGCGTCAACGATCTCTTCGAGGTTGTCGACAGCTTGTGGCTTTTCTATCTTGGCGATGACCGGCAGACGAACACCCTCCTCGTCCATAATCTCGTGAACACGTTCGATGTCTTTCGCGTCACGGACAAAGCTCAATGCGATGAAGTCCGCGCCGAGTTTGAGTCCCCAGCGGAGGTCGGCCTCATCCTTCTCGCTCATGGCGGGCACGTTGACCGCAACGCCGGGCAGGTTGATTCCCTTGTTGTTTGAAATGGGACCCGCGACTTCGACCACCGTAGTGACCGTCTTTGCGTCGGTCGCGGTTACTCGAAGCCCCACTTTGCCATCGTCGATGAGCAGCGGGTCACCTGGCTTGACGTCGCCGGGGAGACCCTTGTACGTCGTCGAGCTGAGCTCCTTTGTGCCGATGATGTCGTCAATCGTGATAGTCAGAACATCACCCTCAGCCAAGTCGTAAGGTCCACCCTCGAACTTGCCGAGTCGAATCTTCGGTCCTTGAAGGTCTACCAGCACGGCCACCGGTTGACCAAGGTCTGCCGCCGCCTGGCGCACAGTGCGGTAGACCTCTTCGTGAACGTCGTACGAACCATGACTGAGGTTCATGCGACACACGTTGACACCAGCTTCAATGATGCTCTTGATGTTCTCGTAGCTGGCAGTTGCCGGCCCCAGTGTGGCGACGATTTTGGCGCGTCTCATGTTGTGTGTCTCTC
>WLDR01000081.1 GCA_009704705.1 Actinomycetota bacterium
CGCGAACACGGAGTGCTGGTGCAGGTCAACTACATGCCTGCCTACTGGCACCCAGCTTTCGAAGACCTGGGGTACAAGCGCGGCATGTGTCCGAACGCCGAAACGTATTACGAACAAGAAATCTCGTTGCCCATGTTTGCCGACCTCACTGCTGACCAGGTTTCGCGTGTGGTTGAGGTTCTGCGCAACGCGCTCGCGGCCTAAGCCTGTTCTGAGGAGTTCGAATGCCATCAACAACTACGTTCCCTGCGCGCGGACCGCTCATCGTTGCCGAAATCTCAGGCAACCACAACGGATCACTGCCTCGTGCACTCGACATAGTTCGTGCCATCGCAGACACGGGTGCGCACGCGGTCAAGATTCAGACATACACAGCCGACACAATCACGCTGGACGTCGATAGCCCTGCCTTTCGCATATCTGGCGGACACGAGCTCTGGGCGTCACGACGGCTCTATGAACTCTATGAAGAGGCGCACACCCCGTGGGCGTGGCATGAGCCGATTTTCTCGCTCGCAAATGACCTTGGGATGATGGCCTTCAGTACGCCGTTTGATGAGACGGCTGTCGATTTTCTCGAGACGTTCGACGTGCCGCTATACAAGATTGCGTCGCTCGAAATTGTTGACCTGCCACTCATCAAGCAAACTGCACAGACAGGAAAGCCGGTCATCATTTCGGTGGGCACTGGCTCGATTGCAGAAGTTGCCGAAGCGGTTGCCGCGGCACGCGATGGCGGATGCACGGACCTCACCCTTCTCGCCTGCACCAGCTCCTACCCGGCGCAACCCGACGATGCGAACCTTCTTCGCATGCCTGCGATGGCCGAGATGTTTGGCGTGAAGGTCGGGCTCTCCGATCACACGATGGGTCTCGGTGTTTCGGTCGCTGCGGCTGCGCTCGGTGCGACGGTCATCGAGAAGCATGTCACCCTCTCGCGTGCCGACGGCGGAGTCGATAGCGCCTTCTCGCTCGAACCGGCCGAGCTCGCACAACTCGTGGAGGCGTGTGATGCCGCAGTGCGTGCGCTCGGGTCGGCTAGCGCCTGGGCCACGTCGGCGGAGAACGAGTCGCTGCGCTTGCGTCCATCCCTCTATGTCTCAGAAGACGTCACGGCCGGCGAGGTTGCGAGCCCGGCAAACGTTCGGTCGGTTCGTCCGGGCGGCGGACTGCCACCGAAGGAGATCGATCGTGTTTTCGGTCAGACATTCACCGCGGATGCACCGAAGGGCACGCCCGTCAGCTGGGACCTCTTCTAGCTCACACGCACAAAACGGCCGACGCCACTCTCTGACTTTGTGAGAGCAAACCCGACCTTAGTGAAGATGGCAACGCTGGCTTCATTCGAGTCTCGAATCTGGGCGGTGAGTTGCCGCACGTCCGGTTCACCGTTCAAGAAAGTTTCTATGCCGGCCATCAGCGTCTGAGAGCCGAACCCACGACCGCGAGCACTCGGGTTAAGGTTGATGCTTACCTCTGCGGAGGAACCAATGTCGTCCACGTCGAACCGCACCATCCCGATTGATTCCTCGGCGCCGTCCAGCATCGTTCTGCAGATGAAGATGTGGCGAGCAGGGTTTGCCAGGCTCGCCGTGAACCAGCGTTGATGATCTTGCCACGTCACTTCGTCAGTCGAGAGAGACACGGCGCGCGTCTGTGCATCATTGCGCCAGTTGAAGAGGTCGCGAGAGTCGAGTTCGGTCGCCGGTCGAATCGTCAGCGAAGTCATGGTGCGATTATCGCACCCCGGCTGATGAGGGGGCGTTCTGTTAGCGTTGACTCTCGTGAAAGCCCTCGTATTCTCTCCGTTCGCAAACATCTGGGAGCATTCGTTTCCTGAGGGACTTGTCGCCGAGGGCTTGGGTGATCGGGGCTTCGACGTTACTACCGTTCGGTGCGACGGACTTTATGAGTCGTTCTGTGTCGCGATGTCAGCTTCCGGACTCACTGCCGAAGACACACTCGCAAAGAAACGCCAAGTTTGTGGGGCGTGCCACAAGCGTCGAGACATTCTTGACTCAACCATGGGGTTCCCTTCGGTACTCATCGAGAAGTACCTGACGGCGGCCGACTATGCCGAAGCGGCCCAGGCGGCGAATTCAGTGACGCTCACCGACTGGTCAAGCTTCGTGATGGACGACATTCCTATCGGGCGTTACGCGTCTTACGAATTCCTGCTCAATTACAAGATTTTGGGTACGGACATACCGGAACACTTGTTTCCGATTTACCGCCAGCAGTTGCGAATCTGCATCCTGACCATGTGCGCGAGTGCGCGAATCCTCGATGACCTAACGCCGGATGTCGTTCTCACATATAACCGTCTGTATGGGGTGAACCACGCTTTCCTCGTGATTGCGGAGCGCCGGGGGATTCCCACCTACACACTTCAAGGCGGTGGCCACGTGACCCACCGAGGCGAAACGATCACAATGTTTCGCGATAGCGAATCCCTCCTGCATGTGCTCGATCACGAAAGCTGGGGCACCTACAAGAACGAGCCTCTCGGCGAACGAGAGGTCGCACTCGTCAACTCTCACTTCGACGGTCTCATGGAAGCAAGCAGTGCGTTCGCGTACTCGAGCGCGTTCCAAGCAGCTGAGCCCGATGCGCTCCGGACTCGCCTCGGAATTCCGGCCGATGCTCCCGTGCTGCTCATTCCAATGTCGAGCGAAGATGAGCTGAACGCCGCACAACTGGCGGATTACTGGCCCGACACGTCGGGACGGCCAAACGTATTCGCTGATCAGTTCTCGTGGATTCGCTTCTTGTTTGAATTCGCCAAGACACGTCCGACATATCGCTTCATTTTGCGCTTGCACCCGCGCATGTTTCCGAACAAGCGAGAGAACGTGGTTGCGCCGGTCGTAGCTATGGTCATGAAACTCATTGAAGACGCACCGAGCAATGTGATTATCAACATGCCAAGTGACAACGTGAGCATTTATGACCTGCTGCAGGTTGTGGATGTGCTTCTCGGCTACCGGTCGACCGTCGGCGCCGAGTTCGCCGCGTTCGGCGTTCCCGTCGTGGCCCCGGCAAACAAGGACTTCTTCACCTACCCGGCGGAGGTAAACCGAACCGGGTACACCAAGAAAGAATTCGCCAAGCTCATCGACGAAGCCGTTGTCGAGGGATGGTCGATTGAGAACATGCGCATTGTGTATCGCTGGTTCGCGTTTCAGTTCACGCGGATCGCCGTTGACTTCTCGGATTCGGTGGATGCCAAGCCGAGCGCGATTCGACCAAAAAAGCCCGGATTTCGGCTGTGGCTGTGGCGAAAGATGGTGTTCCTCATCATTCAGTTCGGCCCACTCATCCGGGAACGTATCGCCTTGCGTGGCCGCAGTTCGTCAGAAGCAACGAAGGACATTTTTGCCGACGTCATCAAGAATGGGCGCGGCAACCTCGCAGAGTCGGTCAAGTGGAAACGGCCACAGACCAGTCGCGATGCAGAGACGGCGCTCTTGCGCAATCGTCTCGCATTTCTCGATCGCGAACGCTGGCACAGCTTCGTGAGCGAGAAGTCTCTTGCGGCAACGATTTCTTCCTACCTCGCCAAAAAGTAGCCCACCCGAACCAGAGAACAAAGAACGGTCCCGCTCACACCATGTGGTGCGAGCGGGATCGTTCTCATTTCATGCGTTCCGTGAGAGTGGTGACTCCCGTGTGATTACTTGGCAACCTTTGCAGCGGCCGCGAGACCAACCTCGAGGTCGGCCTTCAAGTCGACAACGTTCTCGATGCCAACTGACAGGCGCACGAGGCCGGGCGTCACACCCGTCGTCAGCGCCTGTTCCGGCGTGAGCTGTGAGTGTGTCGTCGATGCGGGGTGAATAACCAGCGAACGAACGTCACCGATGTTGGCGAGGTGACTAAACAGCTCGAGGCCATCAACGAATGCCTTGCCGGCCTCAATGCCGCCCTTGAGTTCGAACGACACGATGGCGCCGACACCCTTTGGTGCGTACTTCTGGCCTGCTGAGAACCACGGGCTCGATTTGAGGCCGGCGTAGTTCACCGACTCGACCTGCGGGTGCTCTTCGAGCCACTCAGCGATCGCCTTGGCGTTCTCGACGTGACGCTCGATACGAAGCGACAGCGTCTCGATGCCCTGAATGATTTGCCATGCGCTGGCCGGAGCGATTGCCGAACCGAGGTCGCGAAGCAACTGCACGCGGGCCTTGATGATGTACGCAATCGCATCACCGAGAACGGTCGTGTAGCTCGCGCCGTGGTACGACGGGTCTGGCTCCGTGAGACCGGGGAACTTCTCAACGTTCTTCGACCAGGCGAACTTGCCGCCGTCGACGATGACACCACCGATGACCGTTCCGTGACCGCCAAGGAACTTCGTTGCCGAGTGGATGACAATGTCGGCACCGTGCTCGAGTGGGCGAATCAAGTAGGGGGTCGCGATGGTGTTGTCGACGATGAGCGGAACACCGTTTTTGTGAGCGACCTTCGAGACCAGTTCGATGTCGAGGATGTTCACGCGCGGGTTGCCGATGGTTTCGGCGAAGAACAGCTTCGTGTTCGGGCGAACGGCGCGGTGCCACTCGTCGGCGTCATCCTGGTTCTCAACGAACGTGACGTCGATGCCGAGCTTTGCGAGCGTGTACTTGAACAGGTTGTAGGTTCCGCCATAGATGGACGACGACGAGACGATGTGATCCCCGGCCTGGGCGATGTTCAGAACGGCGAACGTTTCAGCGGCCTGTCCCGACGAAACCATCAGGGCAGCGGTGCCACCTTCGAGAGCGGCTACGCGCTGCTCGACGACATCCTGGGTCGGGTTCTGGATGCGCGTGTAGATGTTGCCGAACTCGGCGAGTGCGAAGAGGTTCGCCGCGTGCTCTGCGCTGTTGAACACGTACGAGGTGGTCTGGTAAATCGGCGTTGCGCGTGCGTTGGTTACCGGATCGGGCCGTGCGCCCGAGTGAACCTGCTTGGTTTCAAATTTCCAGTCGGCTGCGTTCGTCATGGTGATTCCTCACGTTGGTTGGGAGTGAAACAGTGATTGTGGCTTGAGGATGACGGTAGGGGCATCGACCCACCCGTCTCAACGTGTCCGGTAACACTCGGTAATAGAACGACTTTGGCTACCCTGTACCCATGGTTGAACGCACCGGCATACCGGCAGACACAGAACCGCACGAGGTAATACCCGAATACCGCTCGTCTCGAGAAATTCGGTGGGACAACGCCACGACGTGGCCCATGATCATGCTCTCGTTGGTCTTTCTCATTGCCTACTCCGTCATGATTCTGGATGACCAGCCCTTCCGCGGCCGCGTCGACCAAGTCATCCTCGGCATCATCGGGCTGACCTATGTGGCCTTTATCGTTGATTACTTTGTGCGCATGCACCTGTCAGGTAATCGCCGACTCTTCTTTCGCAAGAACGGCATCGATTTGGTCTCTCTCGTGATTCCACTCTTGCGCCCGTTGCTGTTACTTGAATATCTCGGCCGGTTGAGATTCTTCAGAACGAGTTCGGGAGCATCGGTTCGGGCTCGACTTGCCCTGTACACGAGTGGCGCAGCGGTGCTCTTTATCTACGTGATTTCGCTCGCCGTGTACGCGTCTGAGCGACACGCGCCGGGCGCATCCATTACGTCATTCGGTGACGCTCTGTGGTGGGCAATGTCAACGATTTCAACGGTCGGTTATGGCGACGTCGTTCCGGTCACCATACCCGGAAGGCTCTTCGCGGTCATGCTCATGCTCGGCGGAGTGGCGATTGTCGGCGCAGCCACGGCGGCAATTGTGTCTGCCATAAATGAGCGAGTTGCGAAGGCACATCAGCGTTCGGTTCACCTGGCTCACGAGCAGCAATCATCCAAGACCCCACCCAAGAAGTGACACTCGACTGGTCGGTCGCAACACTCGTCGCTCGGGGCGAGGTTCACGAATCGTGGGCGGATGCGCTGACCCCCGTTGAGTCGACACTGCATGCGTTGGCGCGCGAGTTGTCGGGCACGCCGTTCTTGCCCGACGCAGCTCAGGTGTTTCGAGCATTCCGAACGCCGCTCGACGACGTGCGAGTTCTTCTGCTCGGGCAAGATCCGTATCCCACCCCCGGTCACTCCGTGGGTCTGGCCTTCTCGGTGGGCCCGGATGTTCGGCCACTGCCTGGCTCGCTGCGCAACATCTTTACCGAACTCGTCTCAGACCTCGGCGCTACCAGACCAGTGTCGGGCGACATCTCTGCCTGGGCGACTAGAGGGGTTCTCCTGCTCAATCGCACGCTGACCGTCTCGCCCGGTGAACCGCTCTCACACCGAGGTCTTGGGTGGTCGACCATCACCGATTCGGCGATTGCCACGTTGGCATCCCGACCCGTTCCCCCTGTCGTGCTCGCGTGGGGGCGTGAGGCACAGGCTGCGCTGTCGCCGTATGTGACACGTGAG
>WLDR01000082.1 GCA_009704705.1 Actinomycetota bacterium
CCGATCACGACGGTGTCACCCATTTTTGATGAGCTTGACGCCGCCGCGAACGAGATCGACATTGACGAACAGATAAAGGACACGAAATGACCAACTCCGCCACTCCGGTGCTTCGTCGCGCCCTCGTTCAAGGAATCCTGTTCACCTTCGCCTTGGGCGCGCTCGCGGCCATCGGGTTCGGCCTCACCCAGGGCTGGATTGGTGTCACGAGTTCGTTTCTTGGCGCCGCCATCGCTGCCGCTTTTCTGGGCATGACCGCGGGGAGCGTTCTCATCGCGCAGCGCTTCGACATTGTTGGGTTTTTCGCCGTTGTCATGGGCACCTGGATTCTGAAGTTCGTGCTCTTTCTCGTAGCCATCTTCTTGCTCCGCGATCAACCCTGGATTTCCACCTTCCCGCTGTTCATCACGCTGATTGGTGGGGTCCTCGTTTCGCTCGTGACCGACGTCGCTGTTGTCGCAAAGTCGCGCATGCCGTACGCGAGTGATGTCACTCTGCCGGGCTCGACCGCGGCACCCGATTCCACTGACCGGTAGCTTCCTGAGAGATTCGTTTAGCCCTCTTTCTCCGTGTAGAGTTGAGCCGATTCGCTCGCGACGCGAGTCAACATCCACGCTCGAACGAGGAGTACAGCGCTGTTAGCTCACGCCGCCGCCATGCTCTCCGCTTCTTCGGAAGACGGAGGCGGCTTTGTCGGTCCCTCGATAATCGAGTTTTTCCCTCCTGCGTTTCTCTTCATTGACACGCCATTCGAGATGAACCGCATCATCGCCATTCGCATCATCATGGCGACGCTACTCATCGTGTTGTTTGTCATCGGAACCCGAAACATGAAAATTGTTCCGGGCCGCTTCCAGAGCCTCATCGAAATGGGACTCAACCTCGTTCGTGTGAACATTGCCGAAGACCTGCTGGGCAAGAAAGATGGCGCGCGATTCCTGCCACTGTTGACCACGATTTTCTGGACCACGCTGTTCTTGAACATTCCGGGCATCATCCCCGGATTCAATATCTCGGGAACATCGCTGATCGGTATGCCGATTGTGATGGCTGTCGTTGCCTACGTGATGTTCGTTTATGCCGGCCTGCGCAAGCACCCGCTCACGTTCCTCAAGGCATCGCTGTTCCCGACCGGCGTGCCCTGGCCCATTTACGTCATCGTTACACCAATCGAGTTCTTCTCGATCTTCATCCTTCGCCCAATCACCTTGGCCCTGCGTCTTCTCATGAACATGGTCGCCGGACACCTTCTGCTCGTTCTGTGCTTCACTGCAACTCAGTTCTTCTTCCTTGACGCAGAAGGTGCCTTCAAACTCTTCGGCGCGGGCACTCTCGTGTTCGGATTCGTCTTCACGCTCTTTGAGATTCTCGTATCCGTTCTCCAGGCTTACGTCTTCACTTTGCTCACTACGGTCTACATCCAGCTCGCGCTGGCTGAGGAACACTAATCGCACGCTGGCAACCGCCAGAGTGCGCCAACACGGAAGGAAAACAACGTGGACGCCACAACCGTTCTCGCTGAAATCAACGGCAACATCGCCACAGTCGGCTATGGCCTCGCAGCCATCGGTCCGGCTATCGGCGTCGGCATCGTGGTCGGTAAGACCATCGAGTCAGTTGCCCGTCAGCCCGAGCTCGCCGGCCGCTTGCAGGTTCTCATGTATCTCGGTATTGCATTCACCGAGGCACTCGCCTTCATCGGTATCGCGACCTACTTCATCTTCACCAACTAGTCCGTCTCTCACCAGACTGGCGTCTTTCGGAGGCACAATGCTCCACGCAATCTCAGCGATTCACGCGGCGGGAGAGAACCCAAATCCTCTCTTGCCGGCCGTCGCCGACCTTGTTTGGTCGGCGGTTGTGTTCGTCGTCATCCTTTTCTTCTTCATGTGGAAGATCCTTCCCAACATGAAGAAGATGCTGGATGCTCGCGCGGCCGCAATCGAAGGCAACATCGCAAAGGCAGACGTAGCGCAGCGCGAAGCTGAAGAAGTACTCGCGCAATACACGTCTCAGCTAGCGCAGGCGCGAAGCGAAGCAGTGGTCATTCGCGATTCAGCCCGCGTCGACGGCAACACAATCGTCGAAGAAGCGAAAGCGGCAGCTACGACAGAAGCGGCTCGAATCACAGCTGCTGCGCAAGCGCAGATTCAGGCCGAACGACAAGCGGTCATTGTGTCGTTGCGCACCGAAGTTGGATCACTTGCCATCGACTTGGCTCGCCAGGTTATTGGTGAGGCACTCAACGACGACAAGAAGTCAAAGGCCTTGGTCGATCGCTTCTTGACCGACCTCGAGAAGAGCGAGAAGGCCAAGAAGTAAATGGGTAGCGCAACTCGGAGTGCAACGATTGCCGTTCACGCGGCGCTCGCAAAGTCGTTGCCGGCAAGCCTCACGACCGCGGAGGCGCTTTTTGGCGCATCCGCCGTGATTGCGTCGTCGACCCAGTTGCGCTCAACGCTTTCCGACCCGGCTATCGACGCGGGCGAAAAGCAAAAACTCGTGACCGATCTCTTTGGAAAGTCATTCGATAAGGCTGCCCTGGCGCTCGTCGTCTCTGCAACCGCCCAGCGCTGGTCGACCTTGAATGACCTCGTCGCTGGGATTGAAGACCTCGCTCTTCGGGCTGCGGCGTCGTCGGTGACCGGCCCCGGTGAGATTGAATCCGAGCTGTTCTCTTTTGCTCGGGCAGTGTCGAGCAACGCTGAACTGGAACTCGCGCTCGGAAGTAAGTTGGGCAACCCTGAAGCGAAAGCAACATTGGCACGAACCCTGTTGACCAAAGCAAAGGCGTTGCCGGCAACGGTCGTTGTTGTCTCGTCTCTCGTGCAGAACCCTCGTGGTCGAAGGATCGGTGCACTCCTGAGCTCCGCAGCCGCGACAATCGCCAATCAGGGCGGCTACCTCGTGGCTACCGTCACGAGTGCGCAGCCGCTTGACCCGGCTCAGCTCACTGCGGTTTCGAGCAGTGTTGCAATGCTTTACGGACGCAAGGCCGTGCTCGATGTTCACGTCGACGCGCGAGCCCTCGGTGGCGTTCGGATTCAAGTTGGCGACGATGTCATCGACGGTTCAATCGCGACCTTGCTCGACGACCTGCGTTCGCAATTGGCCGGATAAAGCTTCATTCACACAAGAACTTCGGCGGGATATGCCCGCCGCGAGAAAAGGAAAAGACCATGGCAGACCTGACAATCAGCGGAGACGAGATTCGTGACGCGCTGAAGGACTTCGTGCAGTCATACAAGCCGAGCAAAGCCAGCTCCAAAGAGGTTGGCTACGTTATCGACGCGGGTGACGGCATCGCGCACGTAGAGGGCCTCCCCAGTGTGATGGCGAACGAGCTCATCCGCTTTGCTGACGGCACGCTCGGCCTCGCACTCAACCTCGATGAGAACAAGATTGGTGTCGTTGTGCTCGGTGAATTCACCGGCATCGAAGAGGGCCAAGAAGTAACCCGCACCGGCGAGGTTCTCTCTGTTCCCGTTGGCGAAGGCTACCTCGGTCGCGTGGTTGACCCACTTGGTAACCCCATCGACGGTCTCGGTGACATCAAGACCGACGGACGCCGTGCCCTCGAGCTCCAGGCACCGGGCGTTATGGCTCGTAAGTCGGTTCACGAACCGATGCAGACCGGAATCAAGGCCATCGACGCCATGATCCCGATCGGTCGCGGCCAGCGCCAGCTCATCATTGGTGACCGCCAGACCGGCAAGACCGCGATTGCGATTGACACGATCATCAACCAGAAGGGTAACTGGGCGTCGGGCGACCCGCAGAAGCAGGTTCGCTGCATCTACGTCGCTATCGGCCAAAAGGGTTCGACGATTGCAGCCGTCAAGGGCGCACTCGAAGACGCCGGTGCCATGGAGTACACGACCATTGTCGCCGCTCCGGCGTCAGACCCCGCGGGCTTCAAGTACCTCGCTCCGTACACCGGTTCGGCCATTGGCCAGCACTGGATGTACGCGGGCAAGCACGTGCTCATCATCTTCGATGACCTGAGCAAGCAGGCCGAGGCCTACCGCGCTGTGTCGCTTCTTCTTCGTCGCCCGCCAGGGCGTGAGGCGTACCCCGGTGACGTCTTCTACTTACACTCGCGTTTGCTTGAGCGTTGTGCGAAGCTCTCCGACGAGCTCGGTGCAGGTTCCATGACCGGATTGCCGATCATCGAGACCAAGGCGAACGACGTTTCGGCCTACATCCCGACCAACGTGATTTCGATCACCGACGGCCAGATCTTCCTGCAGTCCGACCTCTTCAACGCAAACCAGCGTCCCGCCGTCGACGTGGGTATCTCGGTTTCGCGCGTGGGTGGTGACGCCCAGGTCAAGTCGATCAAGAAGGTCTCGGGTACGTTGAAGCTTGAGTTGGCTCAGTACCGCTCGCTCGAAGCTTTCGCGATGTTCGCGTCCGACCTCGATGCAGCCAGCCGTCGCCAGCTCGCACGAGGTGCTCGACTGACCGAACTACTCAAGCAGCCTCAGTACACGCCGTACCCGGTTGAAGACCAGGTTGTCTCGATTTGGGCAGGAACCACCGGCAAACTCGACGAGGTTCCAGTTGAAGACATCCTGCGCTTCGAGCGCGAGTTTCTGGACTACCTCGGCCGCAAGACCAAGGTGCTCACCACTCTGCGCGACACGAATGTTCTTGATGACGACACGACGGATGCCCTCGAAAAGGGAATCCTCACGTTCAAGAAGGAGTTCCAGACGGGCGAAGGTAAGCCTCTCGCTTCCGTTGGACGCGAAGAGTTCGTCGCCCTTCCTGAAGAAGAAGTTCACCAGGAAAAGATCGTAAAGAAGAAGCGCTAACGCGCATCCATTTCGACAATCATCACGTAAACGTAAGGAACACTCATGGGAGCCCAACTTCGGGTCTATAGGCAGAAGATTCGTTCTGCCCAGACGACCAAGAAGATCACCCGTGCCATGGAGCTGATTTCCGCCTCGCGAATTCAGAAAGCCCAAGCTCGAGTGGTGGCGGCTGCGCCGTATTCGCGTGCGATTACGCGTGCGGTGTCGGCTGTGGCGACGTATTCCAATGTGACGCACACACTGACGTCGGAGCCGGAGAAGATCGAGCGCTCGGCGGTCGTCATTTTTGCTTCCGACCGCGGACTCGCCGGTGCGTTCAGTTCGAACGTGTTGCGTGAAGCCGAACGACTCGCCGAGCTGCTTCGCAGCGAAGGCAAAGACGTCGTCTTCTACCTTGTTGGTCGCAAGGCAAATGCGTACTTCAACTTCCGTCGACGCGAATCTGAGCGGGCGTGGACTGGCGGAACGGACGCGCCTGTCTTCGAAACCGCCAAAGAAATCGCGGAGGCAGTGGTCGACAAGTTCCTGATGCCCACGGCCGACGGTGGGGTCGACGAAATTCACATCGTCTTCAACCGCTTCGTGAACATGGTGAGTCAGGTTCCCGAGGTCGTGCGTCTGCTTCCTCTCGAGGTCGTCGAAGGCGTGGAGGCACCCGGTGCCTCGGATGCCATGCCGCTCTACGAATTTGAGCCAGAGGCAGAAGCTGTGCTCGATGCGCTTCTCCCGGTCTACATCGAGAGTCGCATCTGGAACGCCATGCTCCAGTCTGCTGCGTCCGAGCACGCGAGCCGTCAGCGCTCGATGAAATCGGCCAGTGACAATGCCGACAAGCTCATCCGTGAATACACCCGACTCGCAAACAACGCGCGTCAGTCCGAAATTACCCAACAAATTGCGGAGATCGTCGGCGGCGCCGACGCACTCGCCGGCTAAGACACGAACACGTAAGGCAAGAGAGAGAAGATCATGACTGCTACGGCTACAAAGACCGCCACGGGCCGAATCGCCCGCGTGACTGGCCCCGTCGTCGACATCGAGTTCCCGCACGATGCCATCCCCGGCATCTACAACGCTCTCGAGACCACGGTGGAGCTCGGTGGCGAGAAGACCAAGCTCGTACTCGAGGTTGCACAGCACCTCGGTGACGACCTGGTGCGCGCCATCGCCCTGAAGCCGACGGACGGACTCGTTCGTGGCCAAGAGGTGCGTGACACCGGCGCTCCGATCTCGGTTCCCGTCGGTGACGCCACCAAGGGCAAGGTTTTCAACGTCACAGGTGACGTGCTCAACGCAAAGCCCGGCGAGAAGATCGAGTTCAAAGAGCGCTGGCCAATCCACCGCACGCCGCCCAAGTTCGACCAGCTCGAATCAAAGACGCAGCTCTTCGAAACCGGCATCAAGGTCATCGACCTTCTGACCCCTTACGTACAGGGTGGAAAGATCGGCCTGTTTGGTGGTGCTGGTGTGGGCAAGACGGTGCTGATTCAGGAAATGATTCAGCGCGTTGCTCAGGACCACG
>WLDR01000083.1 GCA_009704705.1 Actinomycetota bacterium
CAACCGCTCACCGTCTGCGCACAACCGTAAACTGACCGCATGGCCAAATCAGCGAGCCCCGGGTACACCTGCAGCGAGTGCGGGTGGACGACCGTCAAATGGGTTGGGCGCTGTGGCGAATGTCAGGCGTGGGGCACCGTGCTCGAATCCGGAGTGAAGTCGGGCATCGAAGCGCGCGTGGTCAAGGTGACGATCGGCGAAGAAAATGCAGCCCGGCCGATCACCGAGATTCCGGCATCGGGCGTGCTGTCGCACGTACCCACGCAAATTGGCGAGTTTGACCGCGTTCTCGGTGGTGGCATCGTTCCCGGCGCAACGATTTTGCTCTCGGGCGAACCCGGTGTCGGAAAGTCGACCCTCTTGCTCGAGGTCGCCGCGCGCCGGGCAAAGTCGGGCGCCAAGGTGCTCTACGTCAGCGGTGAAGAATCTGTGAACCAAGTTCGCCTGCGTGCCGCGCGCACGGGTGCACTCGACGACAACCTCTTCCTCATCAGCGAGACCGACCTCAGCACCGTCATCGGCCAAGTTGAAGTCACCAACCCCGACTTGCTCATCGTTGACTCGGTGCAGACAATTTCAAGTTCCTCCGTTGACGGCCTCGCCGGCGGTGTCGGGCAGGTTCGCGAAGTGGCTAGCGCGCTTGTGCGCCTGGCGAAGGAGCGCGACTTGCCGCTCGTGCTGGTTGGGCACGTCACCAAAGATGGCTCGATTGCCGGCCCCCGCACCTTGGAGCACCTCGTTGACGTCGTGTGCCAATTCGAGGGGGATACGCAAACCTCGTTGCGGTTCATCCGGTCGCTCAAGAACCGGTTCGGCCCCACAGACGAAGTGGGTTGCTTCGAGATGAGTGGCGACGGCATCGTCGAAGTGACCGACCCGAGCGGACTGTTTCTCAGTCGCTCGCAGGTTCCCGTTTCGGGCACGTGCGTCACGGTCGCGCTCGAAGGTCGGCGCGCGATGCCGATTGAGATTCAGGCGCTCGTCGTTGAGACATCGGCACCGAACCCGCGCCGAGTCACCAATGGGGTCGACACATCTCGCGTCGCAATGCTGCTTGCCGTGCTCGAACGACGCGCGGGCTTCAAGCTCAGCGACAAAGACGTCTACGTCTCAACTGTCGGTGGGGCGCGCCTGACCGAGCCTGGTGCCGACCTCGCCATTGCAATTGCGATCGCGAGTGCGGCCACAGACCGACCGGTGTCTCACTCGCTCGCCGCATTCGGTGAGATCAGTTTGGCGGGCGAGATTCGCCCGGTGTCAGCGGCCAAGATGCGCGCCGCCGAGGCGAGCCGACTCGGGTTCACCAGCATTCTCGACGATAGCCAGGCAACCGTTCGCGGTGCACTTCATGCGGCGTTCGACTCGGGCAAAGACGCACGAGAACGCGAGATCGACGCCGCGTTTTAGTAGAGCAAGAACTGATAACCGCTCGGCGACTTTGCAGCGCCGACCTGCACGTTCAAGTAGTACGAAGCGCCGCCAGTCGGCACGGCCTCGCGGCCGCCGTCGCACGTTTCGGGCGAGCTGTACTCGCGCGACCACTGGAACGGTGCCGAGACTTCCATTTTGCCGGGCAGCAAAAGTGCCTCGGTATCGGAGGATTCTGCCTGACAGTCCGCCGACTTCCAGTACGTTTCATTGCCACTCGTGACCGTCATTGACATCTGCGATGTGCCCACGTTAAACGTGCACGCTTCTTTCGCCGTGTTGGTGATGCCGATTTGGAAGTTGGGCAACTGACCGGATTCAAAACTGTTGGCGTCGACCATCGGCGTCACAGCGATCTTTCTGGGGTCACACGGGGCGGCTGCACCAGAGGCGGCGGTCGACGGAGCTGGCGTGCTCGAGGTCGTTGCCTTCGGGGCCGATGTGCTCGTGGTCGTGGGTGTGCTCGTGGAGATCGGCTTCTTCGATCCGTTCATCGCATTTGCGATAGTCACCCAGACGACAACGACAACAATCACCAGCACCAGCAATACGAGCGCCCGGCGACGCCGGTAGACACGCGGCGAATGCCGGCGTCGGCGAGGCGGATGTGGCGAACTCATAACTCCACGGTAGCTACAGGTTGAGCAGCATCCTCGTATTGCCGAGCGTGTTTGGCTTTACTCGCGCCAAATCAAGGAATTCCGCTACACCTTCGTCGTGGGAACGAATGAGTTGCGCAAAAACCTCCTCGTCAACGAGGTCGTCGGTTACTGGAAGAAAACCGAACCGTGTGAAGAACTCCACCTCGAAGGTGAGGCAAAACAACCGGGAGACGCCGAGTTCGCGCGCATCCGAAATGAGCCCGTGCAGAACCGCGCCGCCCACGCCCTGACCACGTGACGCAGCAGTGACGGCAAGTGATCGCACCTCGGCGAGGTCTTCCCACATGACATGCACCGCACCGCAACCGACCAACTCGCCGCTCTCATTTGCGGCGACGCGGAATTCTTGAACCTGTTCGTATAGGTCAACCCGCTCTTTTCCGAGCAGGATGCGATTCTCGACGTACGGCGTGAGTAACCCCTCAATGGCGGCAACGTCCGCCGTGCGGGCGCGCCGAACAGTGAGGGTCATTCGGCAAGACTACTCAGCTGGAACAGGCACTCGAACCGTTTCGAAGACGAAGGCGCCATCGACGAAGTCGACCTTGATGTGGTCGCCCGGGCTAGCCTCCCCATCCAAGATCTTTTCCGAGATGCGGTCTTCGATTTCCGACTGCATGGCGCGACGCAACGGGCGCGCTCCGAGTGCCGGATCGAATCCGATTTCGATGAGGCGATCCTTGGCCGAATCCGACATCTCGATTGTCATGTCACGGTCGAGCATGCGGTCACGAAGACGCTTGACGAACAAGGTGACAATCTGACGCAGTTCGGCCTTGTTGAGCTGCGGGAAGACGATGATCTCGTCGACACGGTTAAGGAACTCGGGCTTGAAGTGCTTCTTGAGTTCCTCGTTGACCTTGCCCCTCATGCGGTCGTAGTCGTTGCCGGAGTCGCCCTCGAGCTGGAAGCCGACGGGCCCACCCGAGATATCCTTCGTGCCGAGGTTGGTCGTCATGATGATGACCGTGTTCTTGAAGTCGACAACGCGGCCCTGGCCATCCGTCAATCGACCCTCTTCAAGAATCTGAAGCAGCGAGTTGAAGATATCGGGGTGTGCCTTTTCAATTTCGTCAAACAGCACGACTGAGAACGGCTTGCGTCGCACCTTTTCGGTTAGCTGACCGCCGTCTTCGAATCCGACGAATCCGGGAGGGGCACCGAACAGGCGGCTGACAGTGTGCTTCTCGCCGTACTCACTCATATCGAGCGAAATCAACGCCGTCTCGTCGTCGAACAGGAACTCGGCGAGCGCCTTGGCCAGCTCGGTCTTTCCGACACCCGTGGGTCCGGCAAAAATGAACGAACCGCTCGGGCGCTTCGGATCCTTGAGCCCGGCACGGGTACGACGAATCGACTTGGACAGCGCCATAACGGCGGCTTCCTGGCCGATGACGCGCTCGTGCAATGCCTTCTCCATGAAGACGAGTCGAGCTGACTCCTCCTCGGTGAGCTTGAAGACGGGGATGCCCGTGGCCTGTGCAAGCACCTCGGCAATCACGCCTTCGTCAACGACTCCGTGACCGGCAGCGTCACCCGAACGCCACTTCTTCTCTTCACGCACGCGCTCACCTTGCAGGTTCTTCTCTTCGTCGCGCAGCGAGGCAGCCTTCTCGAAGTCTTGATCTTCGATGGCCTTTTCTTTCTCTGCCCGCACGAGCGCGATTTTGTCGTCGAGTTCGCGCAGTTCTTTCGGGTTCGACAAGATCGACAGACGCAACCGAGCGCCGGCTTCATCGATGAGGTCGATGGCCTTGTCGGGCAAGAAGCGGTCGCTGACGTAACGGTCAGCCAGGTTCGCCGCGGCAACAATTGCACCGTCGGTGATTTGCACCTTGTGGTGCGCCTCGTACCGGTCTCGCAAACCCTTGAGGATGTTGATGGTGTGCGGCAGATTCGGTTCGTTGACCTGAATCGGCTGGAAGCGACGCTCGAGCGCGGCATCCTTCTCAAAGTGCTTGCGGTATTCGTCCAGCGTGGTCGCACCGATTGTCTGCAGTTCGCCACGAGCCAGCAATGGCTTCAGGATGCTCGCCGCGTCGATCGCGCCTTCTGCAGCACCCGCACCAACAAGCGCGTGAATCTCGTCGATGAAGACGATGATGTCGCCGCGAGTGCGGATTTCTTTCGTGACCTTCTTGAGTCGCTCTTCGAAGTCACCGCGGTAGCGGCTACCGGCGATGAGCGAGCCGAGGTCGAGCGTGTAAAGCTGCTTGTCCTTGAGCGTCTCGGGAACGTTGCCCGAGACGATGGCTTGTGCGAGTCCTTCAACCACGGCGGTCTTGCCAACGCCGGGTTCGCCGATGAGCACGGGGTTGTTCTTCGAGCGGCGCGACAGAATCTGCATGACGCGCTCGATTTCTTTCTCGCGCCCGATGACCGGGTCGAGCTTGCCTTCGCGGGCTTGCTGCGTCAGGTTACGACCGAACTGGTCGAGAACCTGCGAGCCCTGACCTGCGGATTGTGATTCTTCTTTGACGCCGGCAGCAACCTGCTCCTTGCCCTGGTAACCCGAGAGCAACTGGATCACCTGCTGGCGCACCCGGTTGAGGTCTGCGCCGAGCTTGACGAGCACCTGAGCGGCAACGCCTTCGCCCTCGCGAATGAGGCCGAGCAGGATGTGCTCGGTGCCGATGTAGTTGTGTCCGAGCTGAAGTGCCTCACGCAGTGAGAGCTCGAGAACCTTCTTCGCACGCGGGGTGAACGGGATGTGACCGGTCGGCTGCTGCTGCCCCTGACCAATGATGTCTTGAACCTGCTCGCGCACGGCGTCGAGTGAGATGTTGAGTGACTCGAGTGCCTTGGCTGCAACGCCTTCACCCTCGTGAATGAGACCGAGCAGGATGTGCTCCGTGCCGATGTAGTTGTGATTGAGCATCTTGGCTTCTTCTTGAGCCAAGACCACGACGCGACGAGCGCGATCGGTAAATCTCTCAAACATTGCCACTCCTCTGATTGCGTATGGCTGTCTCTGACGACCTCCACGTATCTGAGGGTAACGAGCGCAGGGGTCAAAAAGTCCCGTGTTCGCCGAGGGCGTGAGCGATGTTGCGGGGAAGAAATCCCGTCGGAGGCGGGTTACGGTGAAGCATGAGCATCCTGCGTGCCCGAGAAGTGCCCCTCGGTGGTTTGCGAGCGATGACGGTTCGCCGCACGCTACCGAATCGCGAGCGCATCACAATCGGTGCGTGGTGCTTTGTCGATCACTTCGGCCCCGATCGCGTGGCCGATACCGGCGGGATGTCGGTCGCACCCCACCCGCACACGGGACTGCAAACCGTGTCGTGGTTGTTTGCCGGCGAAGTCGAGCACCGCGACAGTGTGGGATCGCACCAGATGATTGCGCCCGGGCAACTCAACCTGATGACCGCGGGCTCGGGCATCTCTCACTCCGAAGTTTCCAACGCCAAGACAGACCTGCTCCACGGCGTTCAGCTCTGGATTGCACTGCCCGACACGGACCGATTTGTTGCGCCATTCTTTGAACACGTCATTCCATCGAGCGTGCGACTCGCAGATTCAACGATCACCGTTTTTGTCGGCGACCTGGCGGGAGTGACCTCCCCGGCGGTTGTGTTCACTCCACTGGTCGGTGCCGAGATCCTGATGCCGGCGCACACCGAGCTCACCCTCGACGTGCGTGCGGATTTTGAGCACGGGGTGCTCATTGACAGCGGAGTTCTCGAGGTCAATGGTGAGCGGGCAGACGGGTCTGACTTGCTCTATTGCGGAGTCGGCGCATCCACCCTCACGCTCAACACCGGCGACCAACCCGTGCGCGCTGTTTTGCTCGGGGGCGAACCGTTTCGCGAGCAAGTCGTCATGTGGTGGAACTTCATCGGTCGAACGCATGACGAGGTCGTCGCGTTTCGCGAGGCGTGGCAACACGACGTGATCGAAGAAGCTCGCCGAGACGGACCATTTGGTTACGTCCCGAGTGACGACCCGGCCATTGCGGCACCGGAGATGCCCCGTGTTCGACTTCGCCCACGTGGGCAGTGGAAACCCTAACGACGCGAAGAATCTTGCTGGCGATTGCGCAAATTCTGCGGTGAATCGCGCGAAGATTGTGGCACAGCATCGAATCTGCGCGAGGGACCCCACTCATGATCGTCGTCAGCAAGGGCCAACATGTGGTCATCGGTTTGGGCAACGTGGGCCGGTCACTCGCCCAACAACTCGTGGCCGACGGCGCAGACGTCACCGTTC
>WLDR01000084.1 GCA_009704705.1 Actinomycetota bacterium
CTTCGGTGCGGCCTTTGCCTTGGGCTCTGCCTTGGCAGTCGCAACCGGCGTGGCACGGATGCCGAGCTCGCGCTCGCGCAACACCGTGTAGATGCGAGCGATGTCGCGCTTCACGGCACGCACGCGGCCGTGACTCTCGAGCTGACCCGTAGCTGACTGGAAGCGCAGGTTGAACAGCTCTTCCTTCGCACGACGGAGCTCCTCGATGAGGCGCTCGTTGTCGAACGTGTCGAGGTCGACAGGCTTGAGTTCCTTGGATCCGATCGCCATTATGCGTCACCCTCTTCGCGCTTGATGATGCGTGCCTTGAGAGGCAGCTTGTGGATGGCGCGCATCATTGCCTCGCGCGCAATCGTCTCGTTCACGCCGCTGAGCTCGAAGAGCACGCGACCTGGCTTGACGTTGGCAACCCACCACTCCGGCGAACCCTTACCCGAACCCATGCGGGTTTCGGCAGGCTTCTTGGTGAGCGGACGGTCGGGGTAGATGTTGATCCACACCTTTCCACCACGCTTGATGTGACGCGTCATGGCGATACGAGCGGACTCGATCTGACGGTTGGTCACATAAGCAGGCGTCAGGGCCTGGATACCGAATTCACCAAAGGTGACCTTCGTACCACCGGTGGCAGCGCCCGAACGACCGGGGTGGTGCTGCTTGCGGTGCTTAACTCGACGTGGAATCAACATGGTTATGCCTCAACTCCTGCTGCCACCGGCGCATCAGCCCGGGGGGCTGAGTTGCGGCGTGGGCCGCGGTCGCCGCGCTCATTACGAACGGGCTTCATGTTGGCCTGTTCGCGAGCGAGTTCCTTGTTGGTGATGTCACCCTTGTAGATCCAGACCTTCACACCGATGCGGCCGAAGGTGGTCTTGGCTTCGTAGAAGCCGTAGTCGATGTTCGAGCGAAGCGTGTGTAGTGGCACGCGACCTTCGCGGTAGAACTCCGAACGGCTCATTTCAGCGCCACCGAGGCGGCCCGAAACCTGGATACGAACACCCTTGGCGCCAGCGCGCTGTGCGCCCTGGAGTCCCTTACGCATCGCGCGGCGGAAAGCCACACGAGCGGAAAGCTGCTCGGCGATGCCTTGGGCAACGAGCTGAGCTTCTGCTTCGGGGTTCTTGACCTCGAGGATGTTCAGCTGAACGGTCTTCGCGGTGAGCTTCTCGAGGTCGGCGCGGATGCGCTCAGCCTCTGCACCACGGCGACCGATGACGATGCCGGGGCGAGCCGTGAAGATGTCGACGCGAACGCGGTCACGCGTGCGCTCGATCTCGATACGGGCAACGCCGGCACGGTCAAGGGTTTCGCTGAGCATCTTGCGAATGCGAACATCCTCAGCAACGAAGTCAGAGTAACGCTGACCCTTCTTGGTGCTGTCGGAGAACCAACGCGAGATGTGGTCAGTGGTGATACCGAGACGGAAGCCGTACGGGTTTACTTTTTGGCCCATTACTTGGCCTCCTTCTTCGCGGCCGGAGCGTTCTTCGCCACGAGCTGGTCGGGCGTAGACAGCACGATCGTGATGTGGCTGGTGCGCTTGAGAATCTTGAATGCGCGGCCCTGAGCACGCGGACGGAACCGCTTCAGGGTTGCACCTTCGTCAACGAATGCCTGCGAGACGTACAAGTCTTGCTCGGCGAAGAACTCGTTTGCCGCATCGGCCTTGACACGTGCGTTCGCCATTGCCGAAGCAACCAGCTTGTACACGGCCTCGCTCGCATCCTGAGGAGCGAACTTCATGATGGCCAAAGCTTCGAGAGCCTGCTTGCCGCGGATCAAGTTGACAACGCGACGGGCCTTCATCGGGGTAATGCGGATGTGGCGCACACGTGCGACTGACTCCACCATTTCTCTACCTCTCTTCTCGCCCCCGGGTTAGCGGCGGCGACCCTTCTTGTCGTCCTTCACGTGACCACGGAAGGTGCGGGTGGGGGCGAATTCGCCCAGCTTGTGTCCGACCATGGTTTCGGTGACGAACACAGGGATGTGCTTGCGACCGTCGTGCACTGCGATGGTGTGGCCCAGCATTGCGGGGATGATCATCGAGCGACGCGACCAGGTCTTGATCACATTCTTTGAGTTGGCTTCGTTCTGCTTGACGACCTTCTGAAGCAGGTGCTCGTCAACGAAGGGGCCTTTTTTGAGACTACGTGGCATCTTCTATTCCTACTAACGCTTCTTGCCGGTCGTACGGCGGCGGACGATGAGCTTGTCGCTTTCGCGGTTGGCGTGGCGCGTGCGGCCTTCTTTCTTACCCCACGGGCTAACCGGGTGACGACCACCGGAGGTCTTACCCTCACCACCACCGTGTGGGTGGTCAACCGGGTTCATGGCGACACCACGAACGGTCGGGCGAACGCCCTTCCAGCGCATACGGCCGGCCTTACCCCAGTTGATGTTCGACTGCTCGGCGTTGCCGACCTCGCCGATGGTTGCGCGGCAACGCGCATCCACGTTGCGGATTTCACCCGATGGCATACGCAGCTGTGCGTAGGGGCCATCTTTAGCGACGAGACGAACCGACGTTCCTGCGGAACGAGCGATCTTTGCACCGCCGCCTGGCTTCAACTCAATCGCGTGCACAACGGTACCCGTGGGGATGTTGCGCAACGGAAGGTTGTTGCCTGGCTTGATGTCGGCGTTTGCACCCGACTCGATGACGTCACCCTGCGAGAGCTTGTTCGGAGCCAAGATGTAGCGCTTGGTTCCATCAGCGAAGTGCAGCAGAGCGATGCGTGCGGTGCGGTTGGGGTCGTACTCAATGTGAGCGACCTTCGCGAGCACGCCATCTTTGTCATTGCGACGGAAGTCGATGATGCGGTACTGACGCTTGTGTCCACCACCGATGTGGCGGGTGGTGATGCGACCCTGGTTGTTACGTCCACCCGTTTTGGGCAGCGGACGAAGAAGTGACTTCTCCGGGGTCGAACGCGTGATCTCCGCGAAGTCGGCGACGGATGAACCGCGGCGACCAGGCGTAGTCGGCTTGTATTTGCGAATTGCCATTGCTATTCCTTGAGTTCTCTTAGCCGACGGCCGTGAAGATGTCGATGGAACCGGACTTGAGGGTCACGATCGCGCGCTTGGTGTCCTTGCGCTTTCCAATGCCGAACTTGGTGCGCTGCTTCTTGCCAGTGCGGTTCAGCGTGTTGATCGATGCGACCTCGACCTTGAAGATCTTCTCGATAGCGAGCTTGATCTCGGTCTTGTTCGAGCGAGGGTCTACGAGGAAGGTGTACTTACCTTCATCGATGAGGCCGTAGCTCTTCTCGGAAACGACCGGGGCGATGATGACATCGCGCGGGTCTTTGTTGGTCTCGGTCATGCGTTGACCTCTTCCTTCTTCTTCGCACCAATGAACGACTCGAGAGCGTCCTTGGTGAAAACAACGTCGTCGCTCACGAGCACGTCGTAGGCGTTGAGCTGGTCATACGTGATGACGTGAACGGATGGGATGTTGCGCACGGCCTTCATCGTGAGGTCGTCACCCTTGGCCGTAACGATGAGCTGGTTCTTGCCGGCCGTGACGGTCGAGAGGAACGCAGCTGCAACGCTGGTCTTGGGTGCGTCGGTGGCGAAGCCCTCGACAGCGAAGATGCGGCTTCCGCGAGCGCGGTCAGAAAGAGCACCGAGCAGAGCAGCGGCGATCATCTTCTTGGGGGTGCGCTGAGCGTAGCTACGAGGCACTGGTCCGTGAACGACGCCACCACCGGTCATGTGAGGGGCGCGGATCGAGCCCTGACGAGCGCGACCGGTTCCCTTCTGCTTGAACGGCTTGCGTCCGGCACCCGATACCTCGCCGCGGCTCTTGACCTTGTGCGTGCCCTGGCGTGCGGCAGCGAGCTGCGCGACAACAACCTGGTGGATGAGTGGAACGTTGGCGGCAACGTCGAACAGCTCGGCGGGAAGGTCGACCGAACCGGTCTTCTTGCCCTTGAGGTCGACGACGTCGATGGTTGCGTTAGCCATGAACTACGCCCCCTTCACTGCGTTGCGAACGAAAACGAGACGGCCACGCGCACCGGGAACAGCACCCTTGATGAGGATGACGTTCTTTTCGGCGTCGACCGAGTGGACGAGGAGGTTCATCGCGGTGACGCGCTCAGCACCCATACGACCGGCCATGCGCATACCCTTGAAGACGCGCGACGGAGTCGATGAAGCACCGATCGAACCGGGCTTGCGGTGGTTACGGTGCGAACCGTGCGAAGCGGACACACCCTTGAAGTTGTGACGCTTCATAACACCGGCGGTTCCCTTACCCTTGCTGGTTCCCACGACGTCGACCTTTTGGCCGGCAGCGAAGGTTGCATCAACGGTGAGTTCCTGGCCCACGCTGTAGCTGTCAGCATCCGCCGTGCGTACCTCGGTGAGGTGACGACGAGGCGTAACGCCAGCCTTAGCGAAGTGACCAGCCTCTGGCTTGTTCACCTTGCGGGGGTCGATGGCTCCGGCGGCAATCTGAACTGCCTTGTAGCCATCTTTCTCAACGGTGCGCAACTGCGTCACAACGTTGGGGGAGATTTCGATAACGGTAACGGGAACAAGCTTGTTGTTCTCGTCCCACACCTGAGTCATGCCAAGCTTCGTGCCGAGCAGACCCTTAACGGTCTTGTCCTGCGTAGTCATGGCGGTCCTTAGAGCTTGATCTCGATGTTGACGTCGGCCGGGAGGTCGAGTCGCATCAACGAGTCGACTGCCTTCGGCGTCGGGTCGATGATGTCGATCAGACGCTTGTGAGTGCGCATCTCGAAGTGCTCGCGGCTGTCTTTGTACTTGTGAGGTGAACGGATGACACACACCACGTTCTTCTCAGTGGGAAGCGGCACGGGGCCGACGACCGTTGCGCCCGCACGGGTCACGGTGTCGACAATCTTTCGTGCCGAGTTGTCGAGACCTGCGTGGTCATACGACTTAAGTCGAATGCGGATCTTCTGTCCCGCCATGTCGGACTCTCTCTCTGTAAGGCGTCATACGGTTTCCCGCATTGGACGCAAAGCAACACGCTTGCTATTCGCAGTTACGCACCACTGTTCTGATGTCAAAGCTCTGTGATCGATTCGTCTGCCCAAATCACAGTCGGATTTCTCCGCTGCGCTCTCGGCAGACACAATCGCCGAAGAGCAGCCACGCATCGTTTCACGCGCTCGAGAATGAACTCGCGCACACGGTTGTTCCGCTGGATGCCCAGCGTCTCAACGATGAGGCGTGGCGATGTTCTCTACCCGCGGCCTAGCCTTTTCGAAAGAATTCGAGTGACTATGCACTGCCTGGCAGTGATCCACACACGAGGTGCGGAATGTCGAACTGCATAAGTCTGCCACAGTCGCGGTATTGCGTGCAACCCGGGCGTGTCGCATCCATCATCACCACCCCCAATTCCAGCCGAATCTCTGCACAGCCGAGTGAGGTGACTCGTCTCGAATCGCTGGAGCTATGTAGGTTTTCCGAGTCAAGGTCGACCCCGTAGAGCTATTTTTCGCTCTATATTTAGTACGAAGGAGGAAGTTATGGATGTTGTTCGAACGCAGTTGATGACGACCATCACCGAGTTCAAGAAGAACCCGAACGTCGAGGTCGAACGGGCCGAAGGCAAATGCTTCGCCGTGCTCACCAACAACCGACCAAGCTTTTACGTATTGCCGCCAGAACTATACGACCAACTTGCCGAGCTGATCTACGACATCGAAATCAGCAAAGTGGTTGAGAAACGGCTCGCCGAAAATCGACCGCGGGTGAAAGTGAGAATCGAAGATCTCTAGGAGTTGATGCCATTCAAACTAGAGTTCCTTGACCTTGCGTTCGACGAATGGTGCAAGCTGGATTCTGCTGTCGCGACCCGTCTTCGAAAGAAACTCGATCGGCGCCTCGAACAACCACGCATCGAGTCGCAACGCCTGCATGGGACGTTGGCGGATTGCTTCAAGATTCGTGACGACAAGTCCGGCAGTCGCGTGGTGTACGTGATTGAAGATGACGAACATGTGGTTCTCGTCGTGAGCGTTGGGAAACGAGCGGACGGAGCCGCCTATCGCATTGCCGAGGCGCGCCGTGACTAGCCGTCGCCGAGTTGTGGCTAGCGCACAGTGCCGGTGAGTGAAGCGAGCTTCTTTTGCGTGCCCGGAGTGAGCGCGAACCACACGGCGGCCAGCACGGCGAGTGACCCAACGAAGATGAGTGTGCCGAGCCAGCCGGCGTCATCACTCGCGGCAAACATCACGTTGAGATTGTGCTGAACGCCGGTGAACAACACGAGCGCGATGTGCACCACGATGAACGCGAGAAACAAGAA
>WLDR01000085.1 GCA_009704705.1 Actinomycetota bacterium
AAGCATGCCTAGCACCGGTGGGGGTCCCGTCAAAAATCGGCGGATGCCCGGGCCGGCTTCATAGCGAGGACCCATGGCAAACACATCGGCGGTGCCCATCCAGCCCCGACTCGGCTGCTCGAGCCGCTCGAGGTGACGGCTCGCCACATCTCCGAACGCGGGTGCACCCGGCCCGCCGCACAGCTACCTACAGCAACATCCGGAAGCCACGTCGCATACCGCTCTGGCTTCATGGCCGATGGGCCCGGAATCACCGCCGCCGCACATGACGCGGGCGCCCTCGTGCTGTGGGACCTCTCCCACTCCGTCGGTTCGGTCGTCGTCGAACTCGACGCGTGGGGTGCCGACCTCGCTTCCGGATGCTCCTACAAGTATCTCTGCGGTGGGCCGGGTGCACCCGCGTTCGGCTACGTGGCGAGCCGTCACCTTGAGCGTCTCGACCAGCCGATTCAGGGCTGGATGGGCACCGCCGATGTGTTTGCCATGGGTCCTCGCTATGAAGCCGGCCCCGGCATCCGCCGATTTTTGACGGGAACCCCACCGGTGCTGGGCATGCTCGCGATGGAGCCCGTGCTCGACATGATCGGTGAAGTCAGCATCGAGGCCATTCGAGCGAAATCAGTTTTACTGACCGAGTTTGTAATTGAGTTTGCGGATGCCCACCTCGCACCCCTCGGTGTCACTCTCGCTTCCCCGCGCGACTCCTCTCGTCGCGGCGGGCACGTCACGCTCAACCACCCGCGCATGAAGCAGGTCACGGCCGAGCTGTGGGAGCAAGACGTGATTCCCGACTACCGCGACCCCGGCGGTCTTCGCATCGGGCTGTCGCCCCTCACGACGAGTTTTGCCGAGGTCATTACTGGCATGACGCGCGTCGCGTCTTCACTAACCACACCACGCGTCGAATACACCGGGAACGACTTGCTGTATCGCTCCCGACGAGACGCTGGCAATCACAGTTGAGGTCAGGGTATAGCCCGGCTTGCCCAAGTAGTTGTCGGGCACAGAGCTCTCCTCAGTCTGAACCAAAGAGAAGTACTGTTCGTTTGGAGAAACACAAAGGGAACGAAAGACTCGTTTGTCTTGATCCGACGTCATAAGCACAGCCACACCGGCACCATCCACGCGACGGACGTCATATGTAAACGGCTGATTCTTCGAAATGTCGACAAGCGTCGAGACGACACGCACGTACGAGGTGCGGTCGCTCAAGAGTCGCGTGATGAATGGGTTCTGACCGTTTTCGAGGGCGTCGTCAAGAAGTACCGCCCTCTCTGTTTTGCCTGACACGAGATCGATAATCGACCCCTGTGTAGGGGATGAAACGAATAGCGCGTCGGTCCCCGGGAGAAAGCCGTTCAATTGCGAATGGCGGCCCAGCGCAACGGGCGGCGAGGAATTTGTCGAATCAACCAGCCACAGCATTTGTGAATCGTCTTGAACAACAAGCGACGTGGAGTTCGGCACCCACATCCACGCTGTCGCCGCCATCGCATCTCCATCCCGATTGAGAATGGCGTACGGTTTCGTCTCGGTCAGTGGGTTCGTTACTAACAACTGCGGCTGGCGTGGTCCTTCTTGCGGAATGAAGTTGAACGCCACAAGGCCCGAAGTACCGCTGGACTTGAGTTTTTCACTGCGGCCCTCCGTTTCTGCCTCAATCTGGACGGCCGGGCCACCCTGCTTCGCTTGAAACCACAATTGGGTTGAGACGGTGCCTGTGGCTTCGATGACAACCCAGCCAGCGGGAACCTCGGCGAACTCCTGAATTCTCTGTGCCCCGAAGACCGTGTAACCCTCTTCATCGCCCAGCGCTCGGGTAACGATTCTGTCGCTCACGGCACCACTCTGTTCGACGGCACCAGAGCGTTCGAGTGTGGTGATGGTGGCGCGCGGAGTCGTGAACGCACCGCGCAGTGTTCCCTCTCTACCGGACTTACCGAGAACGTCGGTCTCTACGATGTACTCGGTGTCAAAGAGCAAGGGTCGATCAAAAGTCACAATCAGATTTCGCCCATCCACTTGCGCTGTGGCTTTTCCTTGAGGAGAGACCAGCGGAACGGTGGTTCCGGATTCCTCTAGGACTTGGTCGGCCGTGAACACCAATTGTTCGCGTTGTGACGTCGTCATAACGTCGATGTCCCCGGAAAACTCAAGGGAGTAGGGGCCCCGGACCCAATTGAGGTAGCCGAGAACAACGACCAACGCACTCAGGGTTGCAATAGACCCGATAATGATTCGGCGAAAATGTTGTCGCGCGTGTCTCAGTTCGCCCAAATCTTCGTGATCAATAGACATATGGATTTCCAGGTTCGGGAACACCCACCACGGACGTCGGGAGGAGAACGAAATCCGGAGCAATGGATGCGTCTGGTGCTGGCGAGAAGACGCCCGTGACATCCACCCACGTTCCGACGGGCGCCATCGCTTGCCACCCGGGTGAATAGACAGGGACGCCGACGGGTTGTGCGTCGACAGCGCAACACGAAATCAGATAACGAGCCACAAAGAACACATCAGGGTCAGTGGTATCGATGACGAACCCCGTTAGCGACGCGGCCTTTCCGGTAATGGTCGCCGGGTCGCCACTACTCAGGAGCACCGCCCAGTCCTTGACCGTGAAGGCGGATGTATCCGCACCCACAAGGTTCTGTGCCGAGGACGACCCAATGCGCGCCGAAGACTCTGCGACATCGCGCTGGCCGGCGATCGTCGTCGACAGGGTGGCTGGCGGGGCAATCAACAGCATCGCAATCGCGAGGCCCGTTACCCCCACAGTGCCAGCCATTGCCCATACGCGGGCATTCGAATTCTTTCGCGCAATCGTTCCATGCTCATGCTCATGCTCATGCTCATGCTCATGCTCTTCGCTATTTAGCGGTTGGGCGACGAGCATCGATGCGACGGCGATGACGCCCGCAACGACTGCCAGCGAGACAGTAAAGAATTCGTATCGAGGATGCACGTACAAGGTGAGCTTTCCCGACGAGGCCAACCAGAGCGTGGACACGGCCCCCGCGAGCACGATGATCGAACCAAACCACCGTCGAAAAAATCCGCTAACTCGCAAAGTTCACCCACAATCCCAAAACCGCAACACTCAACACGACGAATGACACGATTTGAGCAACGGTTGTGGTGGTGAAGGTTGTCTTCATGAGCGCAATCATCTTGATGTCGACCATGGGTCCAATGACGAGAAAGGCGATGACGGAACCGGGCGAGAAGAGTGAGCCCAAACTCAAGATGAAAAAAGCGTCAGCATTTGAACACATGGAAATGACAATGGCGAGAATCATCAACGTAAAGACAGACAGCACCGGATCGGAACCCAGAGCCAAGAGAGTCGGGCGGTCCAAAACCACCTGAATCAGTCCGGCAATCAATGAGCCAGCGACAAGTGCCGGCATGATTGCCGCAGCCTCCCTCGCAAACATGGCCAGTGATTCCGAAACTCGGCCCACAGGCTCTTTTTCGTGGTTGTGAGCGCACGAAGCCGCAAACTTTTTTGTGAGCAATGACTCTTGAACCGGGTGGCGGCTGAAGATCAGTCCGGCGAAGTTGGCGATCACGAATCCCGCCAGCACGCGTGTAACAAGAATTCCTCCGTCCCATCCGAAAACCTGCCACGTCGCAAGAATCGTGATCGGGTTCAAAATTGGTGCGGCGAGCAAGAAAGTTATCGAATCGGCTGGGGTGAGCCCTCGCGCAATGAGTCCTCTCGCAAGGGGTACGTTGCCGCATTCACAGACGGGCAGAAAGACCCCGAGCACAGAAAGGGCCGCGCGCCGAAAAACTCCCCGTTTCGGCAAGAAACGCATGACCAACCATGGCGGGAGCCACACCTGCACGATCACCGAAACGAGAATGCCCAGAGTCACGAAGGGAAGCGACTCGAGGAAAACCCCCAGCGAGAACGTAATGGCGTCTTGAGTCGCTTCCGAGACCGGGAAGTCCTCTATGGAACCGGTGGCGATTCGCAGAAGCACGAGCACACCCAAGATGACGAGAGCCACGACCCAGCGGCCAATCCTCGGTCGCCGTGTTTCGCGCAGAGGCGCAGATTTTTCGAAGACTAATCGCGTCACACCACAACCCTATGTTTGGTTCAGGCCATCTTCTGGCTTGCGAAACGCAACACGGTCATGGCCGCCCGCGTTCCAGCCGGCCTCATCGATGGCCTCAGACTACGCCGAGCCTCATTGCGCATGCCGAATTCACGCCTGAACCACCGGTTAGACTTGAGGTGTCCAAACGCTTTCTGACGCAAGAAAAACGAGTGTGCGATGCCCATTTTTGTCGTTGAAGTCATGCCCAAGCCCGAGATTTTGGACCCGCAGGGAAAAGCCGTTTCCGGCGCTCTCAGCCGCCTCGGACACAAGCAATTCAGCGGGGTTCGCATCGGTAAGCGCTTCGAAATCACTGTCGACGGTCCTGTGACTCCAGCAACACTGTCGGAGGTCGAAAACATCGCCCGCGAGATCTTGTCGAATCAGGTCATCGAAGACGTCGTCAGCATCACCGAGGTCTCGGCGTAATGCGAATCGGTGTCATCACCTTTCCCGGGTCTCTCGATGACCGCGACGCTCTGCGCGCGATTCGCATCGCCGGCGCTCAACCGGTAGCTCTCTGGCACGGCGAACACGATCTACACGACGTCGATGCACTCGTATTGCCCGGTGGCTTCAGTTACGGCGACTACATGCGCGCCGGCGCCATTGCGAGCCTCGCGCCGATTATGTCCGAAGTAATCGATGCCGCGAATAAGGGAATGCCCGTGCTCGGCATTTGCAACGGTTTTCAGATGCTCGCCGAAGCGAGGCTCCTGCCGGGTGCACACACGCGAAACGACTGCCAGCACTTTGTGCGTCGCGACCAGAAGCTCGCGGTGGAGAACAACACCACGGCATGGACCACCCAGTTCAGCGAAGGTGAAGAGATCATCATCCCGCTAAAGAATGCGGATGGGCGTTTCATCGCCGACGCCGACACCATCAAGCGCATCGAAGACAACGGCCAAGTGACTTTCCGCTACGTCGGATTCAACCCCAACGGCTCGGCGGATGACATCGCGGGTGTCTCGAACGAGCGGGGAAATGTCGTGGGATTGATGCCTCACCCCGAGCACGCCGTCGAGCCAGGTTTTGGGCCCGACACGGCAACGCACATGCGTTCCGGTCTCGACGGGCTTCGGTTCTTCACGTCGGTCATCGAGCGGGTTCTCGCGTGAGCGCGGCCACGACAGGCGGGCGTGGAATCACGCCAAAGCGCCTCTACCTGATTCTTTCGATTGCCGAAGCCTGCACCTGGACGCTGCTGATCGCCGGCCTCATCTTGCGCGCCACGGTGGGAATTGATTCGTCTGCATTCTTCGTCATCGGCGGACTGCACGGTTTCGTATTCATCAGCTACGGCGCGACGGCGATTCTCGTTGCCATCAACCAGCGCTGGCACTTCGCCGTCGGTCTACTCGCGGTCGTGACCGCAATCTTGCCGTACGCGACCATCCCGTTCGACATCGTGCAATCTCGCAGAGGTGCTCTCGATGGCAACTGGCGACTCGAAGCCAGCGATGACCCACGCGACAAGCACTGGTTCGACCGGTTCGTGCGCTGGTTTCTCAATCGACCTGTGCTTCTGGTGCTCGCCATTGTCGCCGCCATTGTTCTGATTTTCTGCGCGCTCTTGATCGCAGGCCCACCCGGAGGTCGCTAACCGTGAGTCGTCCTGCAGCTGACACCGTCGACAACGCCATCGCGACACCTGAGAAGGAACAACCCTTTGCGGCACTCGGCTTGAAGCCCGACGAATATACCCGCATCAAGGAGATCCTGGGCCGTCGCCCGACGAGTGGCGAACTGGCCATGTACTCGGTGATGTGGAGTGAACACTGCTCATACAAGTCGAGCAAGATCTACCTGCGTCAGTTCGGCCAAAAAGTCACGCCAAAGATGCGCGAGAAACTCATGGTTGGCATGGGCGAGAACGCGGGTGTGGTCGATATCGGCGAGGGCTGGGCCGTCACGTTCAAAGTCGAGAGTCACAACCACCCGAGTTACATCGAACCGTTCCAGGGCGCCGCAACCGGAGTTGGCGGAATCGTGCGCGACATCATCTCGATGGGCGCTCGTCCGGTCGCCATCATGGACCAGCTTCGCTTTGGGGCCGTTGACAACCCCGACACCGCCCGTGTCGTGGCCGGAGTGGTCGGTGGCATCAGCTTCTACGGCAACTGCTTAGGATTACCCAACATCGGTGGCGAGACCTACTTCGACGCCGTCTACCAGGGCAACC
>WLDR01000086.1 GCA_009704705.1 Actinomycetota bacterium
CAGGCTTTACTGCAGCTTCAACGCTCTTCTCTTCTTTGGGTTTTCTGCCAATTCCGAAGAAAGCCAAGTCGCACCTCGTTCACCTAGGTCACCTTCATCACATGCCCCGAAGCGGCATAGTGAGGACCCATGTCAAGTCCTCACGAAGAGGAGACTGGGTCCTCAGTTATTGTGCCACATCAGAACTGACACTTCTGACCAAACCCAGCAGATGTGCAGTTAGCGCTCGGGTCCGTCGTCGTGATGAGGTCGCGCACTCAAGAACGCCTCAAGCTCAGCCGCAATCTCATCTGCGCTTGGTAGTGCTCCGTCTTCATCGGTTAGTGGCGACCGCAACATCTCATTAGGCATGTTGTCTTTCATGTAATCGTCGTATCGGCGCTCGAGTTTGCGCACCATTTTTGCGAGTTCGTCATTCGTGGTGAGTTGCTCGTCTATGCGTGCGATGAATTCTCGCCCCTCTTCGCGAAGTCGATCGGTTGGAAATAGAAGCCCCGTGGCCGACGTGATGAATTCGAGAGACGTCAGTGCCGCGTTCGGGAACTCAGTATCGGCGAGGTAGTTCGGCACCAAGAGCACGAACCCACAGACGTTATGGCCAGAAGTATCGAGTCGGTATTCAACAAGGTGCATGGCGTTTGATGGCACCTGCGTGTGGGGGCGCCAGACGCTCTTGCTCTCCACCAGGTCGCGCCGGTTTCCACTGACCGTGACACCGATAGGACGCGTGTGAGGAACCGGCATAGGTATGGCATGAACCCACGTCGTCTCAACAACGTCGAACTCGTCGACGAACGCGAGCACCGCTTGGCTGAAGCGCTCCCACTTAAAGTCAGGTTCATATCCGGAGAGCAGAAGAAACGGGCGATTCATTTCATCGTGCACAAGGTGAATGGCGAGTCGAGGCGGCTCGTAGCCAGTGAGGTGATCTTGGTCGAAATAGATCGTCGGCCGCCGTGCACGATAGTCGAGCAGCTCGTCCGGATCAAAGACCGCAACGACCTTGGATTGCATGACATCAAGGATGTACTCGGTGAACTGCGACACGGCCGATCCCGAGTCAGTAAATCCGGTCAAGCCTGCAACGAGAGGCAGCCCGCGAGGAACGGAATCAGGCTCCATTGAGAACTGCAACAAGTTGTCATGGTTGGCCACTCAACAAGCCTACGCCCCGAACGCGCGCAAAAGGTTTTGTAGCATTCGATCATGCCCGAAACGCTCCCGTCGCTCCGATTGCTCTCCAAACTTCCCGCATCCGTTGACGCGGTGATCGTGGGCGTCACCGATCGTGACGGCAAGCCGGTCGTTTTTGCTCTTGAGGAATTCGAGTATCTCAACGAAGTGATTGCACGAACTGATGCCAGATCAGCACTCGACACTGTGACAAGGATTCCTGACCCGAGGGACGATCGTCGAAGCATCATCTTTACCGGGCTGGGTTCATCAGACGTAACTCCCGACGTGTTGCGCGACGCCGTTGGCGCTGCGGTACGAAAACTCAGCGGTGCGAAATCGCTCGGGATCGCATTGCCGACAGCGTCGATTGACGAGACTGCTGCAATCGCAGAAGGAGCCCTTCTCGGCGGATACACGTTCACACAGTTTCAATCCAAGCCAAACACTTCTTCAGGAGGTGGCTCTCGGACTCCGCTCTCCGCAATCTCGATTGTCACGCAGCACAAATCCAAGACCGTTATCGATCGCTCGAGGGCTGTCGCTACGGCAGCAAAATTGGTCAAGGACCTCGTCAACACGCCACCAAATGTTCTGAGTCCAGCTGAGCTCGCGGCGCGAGCGACAGCGGCGGCAAAGCCTCTCCCAATTCGCGTCAAGGTATGGGACGAAAAACAGCTCGAGCGCGAAGGATTCGGAGGAATTGTTGGCGTCGGACAGGGAAGCTCGCGTCCCCCTCGCCTTGTTCGCCTGGCA
The DNA here is from genome assembly GCA_009704705.1 of Actinomycetota bacterium. Taxonomy (GTDB): domain Bacteria; phylum Actinomycetota; class Actinomycetes; order Actinomycetales; family Microbacteriaceae; genus RFQD01. The sequence continues at coordinate 1,930 of WLDR01000086.1, forward strand.
TACAGTCCTGCCAAGCACAAGAATCACATTGCGCTCGTTGGCAAGGGAATCACCTTTGACACCGGCGGTCTGTCACTCAAGCCGGCGTCGAGCATGCTTGGCATGAAATACGACATGACGGGTGCGGCGACGGTCCTCGCTGCAATCTGCGCGATTGCGTCGCTTGAACTCCCGATCGCCGTCACCGCGTGGATGTGTATCGCCGAGAACATGCCGAGCGGAACGGCAATTCGACCCAACGATGTTTTGAAAATGTACGGCGGAAAAACAGTCGAGGTCACCAACACGGATGCCGAGGGTCGACTGGTACTCGCTGATGGGCTCGTAGCGGCCGAAAAGGAAAAGCCGTCCCTCATCATTGACGTAGCAACCCTCACGGGCGCCGCCTCGGTCGCACTGGGCAATAGATACGCGGGAGCGATGGGCGACCACGCGGCAGTCGCACAATTCGTTGAGTCGGCAACGGATGCGGGCGAGCAGTTTTGGCCCATGCCGATGCCGTCCGAACTCGCGTCTCTACTCAAGTCGGACGTTGCTGACCTGATGAATGCAAAGGTCGGCAACACCGCTGGTGGCATGTTGGTCGGCGCTGCGTTTCTCAGAGAGTTTGTGGGAACAACTCCGTGGGTGCATCTTGACATCGCCAGCACAGCCAACAACCCAGGAGGGGCCTACGGATTCACCGGCGCTGGTCCGACGGCAACCGCGGTGCGAGCACTCATTCGTCACGCCGAACGACTCTCCTCCAAGTAGTAGTCTGAACTCAGGCTTGACCCGATAGATGTGGGCAACGCCCATCCAGCAACAACACTGACCTCAGGTCAGATTTTCGTGAGGAGTTCGCGTGGCGGATCACAGTTTTGACATGGTAGTTCTCGGCGGAGGAAGCGCAGGCTATTCCGCCGCGGTGCGCGCCGTCGAGCTCGGCATGACCGTTGCGCTCATTGAAAAAGACAAGCTGGGCGGTACGTGTCTCCACCGCGGTTGTGTTCCGACTAAGGCTCTTTTGCACTCAGCAGAAGTTGCGGATGTGGCCCGCGACGCGGCCGAATTTGGAGTCATCGCATCTGTCCAGGGCATTGATATCGCCAAAGTGAACGCGTACCGCGACGAAATCGTGGCCAAAAAGTACAAGGGCCTGCAGGGACTCATCAAAGCTCGCGGCATCACCGTTGTCGAAGGTGAAGGTCGACTGTCGTCCGCCACCACTGTGTCTGTCAACGGAGACAACTACATTGGCAAGAATGTCGTTTTGGCCACAGGCTCATACGCGAAGTCGCTTCCCGGGCTCCAAATCGAAGGTCGAGTTATCACGAGCGAACAGGCACTAGCCCTCGACTACATTCCAGCTCGCGTCGCCATCTTGGGCGGTGGCGTGATTGGTTGTGAGTTTGCCAGCGTCTGGCGATCGTTCGGCTCCGAAGTAACGATTATCGAAGGCCTGCCTCACCTCGTACCTAATGAAGAAGAAAGTATTTCGAAGGGACTCGAACGCGCCTTCCGCAAGCGAGGGATCGACTACAAGATTGGCGTGCGCTTCAGCGGCGTCACACAGGATGACCAGGGCGTCACCGTAACGCTCGAGAACGGTGAGACAGTCGCGGCCGACCTGCTGCTCGTCGCCGTTGGTCGCGGAGCAAACACCGCAGGGTTCGGGTTCGAAGAAGTTGGCGTCACGGTGGATCGCGAATACGTAGTGACCAACGAGCGACTTCAGACAAACGTCCCTGGCGTCTGGGCTGTCGGTGACATCGTCCCCGGGTTGCAGTTGGCTCACCGTGGATACCAGCACGGATTCTTCGTCGCCGAAGAAATTGCGGGACTCAACCCCATCGTGATCTCAGATGTGAACATTCCGAAGGTGACGTATTGCGAGCCAGAAGTGATGTCGGTCGGACTCACTGAGGCAAAAGCTGTCGAACAATATGGCGCTGACAAGATTGCTGCATTCGAGTACAACTTGGCCGGAAATGCCAAGAGTGAAATCTTGGGAACTCCGGGACTCGTGAAGGTCGTGCGCGTCAAGGAAGGTCCCATCGTCGGAGTGCACGCACTCGGCTCCCGTGTTGGTGAAATGGCTGGAGAAGCTCAGATTGCCGTTAATTGGGAAGCCCAACCGGAAGACATTGCACCACTCGTCCACGCTCACCCGACTCAGAACGAGTCCATGGGTGAGGCATTCCTGTACCTCGCAGGCAAGCCACTTCACACGCTTTAGAGACGAAACACGTCACTAAGCTTTTTCACACCTTCTGACCTAGGAGAATCACAAACAATGAGCGAGTCCGTCAGCCTTCCCGCACTTGGCGAAAGCGTCACCGAGGGAACCGTTACCCGTTGGCTGAAGAGCGTGGGTGACCGCGTCGAGGTTGATGAACCCTTGCTCGAAGTTTCAACAGACAAGGTTGACACCGAGATTCCGTCTCCTGTTGCCGGTGTTGTCGAGCAGATCCTCGTTCAAGAAGACGAGACAGTTGCCGTTGGCACTGTGCTCGTCATTGTCGGCGATGGTTCGGGTGGTGGTGCCCCGGTTGCGGTTGAACCAGTAGCCGCTCCTGCTCCAACGCCAGAACCTGTTGCTGAGCCTGTCGTGGAACCGGTCGCCGCGCCTGCCCCTGCCCCCGTCGTTGAGGTTCCAGCTCCAGCTCCAGCTCCAGCTCCGGCTCCTGCTCCAACGGCGGCTGCTGCTCCTGCAGCGACTCCGGCCGCGGCACCCGTTGCAGCGAGTCAATCCGGTGGTCACGGGGCATCGAGTGGCTATGTGACGCCCATCGTTCGAAAGCTGGCAAACGAACAAGGCGTGGACCTCTCAAACGTCACCGGAACCGGTATCGGAGGTCGTATCCGCAAGGAAGACGTCCTGCACGCAACTTCTCCCGTGTCGGGATCCCCGGCATCAAAGGCTCCCATTTCTCTGGGTGTATCCCCCCTTCGTGGAACCACGGCGCCACTCTCACGCCTTCGCAAGGTCGTCGCCGAGCGTGCCGTCATCTCGATGCAGAGCACCGCTCAGCTGACATCCGTCGTCGAGGTTGACGTGACCCGAGTCGCGGAGTTACGCGCTCGTTCGCAGGCGGCCTTCCAGGCGAAGACAGGGCTGAAGCTGACCTTCCTTCCGTTCTTTGCCAAGGCGACAACGGAGGCACTTCAGGCCTACCCGATCATCAACTCGAATGTTGACGATGACAACATCTATTACCCCGAGCGCGAGAACATCAGCATCGCCGTGGACACGGAACGTGGTCTGTTGACGCCTGTCGTCAAGGATGCGGGCGGTCTCAACATCGCGCAGTGGGCGGCGTCGATCGACGACGTGGCGACACGCACACGAGAGAACCAGCTCAAGCCTGACGAGCTCGCTGGAGGAACCTTCACGCTGACCAACACGGGTTCGCGAGGCGCCTTGTTTGACACACCCGTCGTGTTCCTTCCTCAGCTCGCGATTTTGGGAACCGGCGTCGTGACCAAGCGACCCGTCGTGCTCAACATCGACGGCGCCGAGGTCATTGCTATTCGGTCGATGGTGTACCTCGCACTCTCCTACGACCATCGAATCATCGACGGCGCCGACGCTGCACGTTTCTTGACTGCAATCAAGGCGCGTCTTGAACAGGGCGCATTTGAGGGCGACTTAGGGCTGTAGCGGGAGTTCCCGTCAAATCCTCCGGGCCTGTCCGACTGGACAGCCCCAGCTTTTTCGCTACTTAGATTCCGCTCGAGTGATGTCACGAACGACCCAGCCGTCACCGTGACGAACCAGTAGAACCTTGAGGCTCGACCGCGAGGCCGAGTCGCCACTCGACGCTTCGCTGATACGCACCAGAACAATGTCGCCATTTCGGCTCTCCACAACCGGCTCTGAGATGTTCCAGTCCATGACGTCGGAACCAAGCTCGCCCGCACGCAGCATTTGTGACACGACGTCTCGAGGGTCAGCTGTGTCATTCGGCTCGACGGACACAGGCTCGCTTGGACTTGGCACACGCGTGCTCGCGTTCTGTGGCGTTGCCTCGGGATAAGAAGGCGGGGTCGGTGTCCCACCGAAAAGGGCAACACAGATGCCGAAGGCGCACAACGCGATCGCCGTTATCCGCAAAGGTCTTCTCGACCACACCCGCTGCCGTTTCGTCGCGGGGCCGTCTGTCGAATCCAACGGTTGCGCAATCGCAGATCGCCCGAGTGAAGTTGGTCCTGCCGAGTGAAGGGCAAGAATCAGGGGCACGGGAGTTGTCGGGTCGTCACGTCGTCGGAGCATCCCGCAGTGTTCTCTGAAAAGGCAAATGTGGTCTATCG
>WLDR01000087.1 GCA_009704705.1 Actinomycetota bacterium
ATTCGCGTTCAGCGCCGCCATGCGCGGACGAGGTGTCATCACATCGGACGCGGTCAATTCGTTAAACGCAAGTGTGCGGTTGAGCAGCGTCGCGGTGTCCTCTTCGAGCTTGCCCGCTTGGGCTGATCGTCGAACCAGGCTGGCGAGCTCGTCCGAAGAGCGCGCAGCGGATAGCTCTTCTTTCGGTTCGATTCCAACTGCGCGCAAGATCTTGTTTGCACTCGAGTTCAGCGTCCAAACCACTGGGCGGAAGAGGGTTGTGAAACCCAATTGCAATGGCATGACGAGCTGTGCCGTGCGCAATGGAATCGCGAGCGCAAAGTTCTTTGGAATGAGCTCGCCGATGAGCATCGACAACAGAGTCGCAAACGTAACGGCGATGATGGTGGCGATCGAGCTCAACGTGGTCATCGGCCAACCCCAGGGCTCAATCAACGGCAAGAGCATGGTGACAATTGCCGGTTCCATAATGAAGCCCGTGAGCAGAGTCGTCAGCGTGATGCCCAACTGGGCGCTCGACAGATGAGTGGATGTGCGACGCAGGCCGCGGATGACCAGGCCTAGTCCGCGCTCACCGCGCGAGGCACGCGCCTCAAGGTCAGAGCGGTCGAGGTTCACCATGGCGAACTCGGCGGCAACGAACACGCCGGTTCCTAGCACCAGCACGAGGCCGACGCAGAACATCACCCATTCGGAACTCATTGGTTCAATACTACGGGCGATGTGTCGCACAAGAGGAATCGGAATAAGGCATAGGCTTTGAAGCGGTGCGTTTAGCGTCCGAGCTGAAGACGTGCCGCGAAAAGAACAGACCTCTACGAGAGAGATTTCACGTGTCGGAGCAGTCGCAGTCCGAGTCCGGTGCCGAAGAATTCGGCGCGAATGAGTGGTTGGTCGAAGAACTCTACGAAAAGTTCATCGCAGACAAGTCTTCAGTTGATGAGTCGTGGTGGCCCACTCTCGAGAAGTATTCGGTTCACGTGGCGAACAAGAAGGCACCCGCACCGAAGTCGGCTCCCTCGGCATCTGCCGCAACGCCACCCGCCGCTCCTGCAGTAGCCGCACCTGCTGCACCCGCAGCACCGTCCGACCCGAACGCGCAGCCTGTCGCCCGCACTACTTCGCGCCCGGCGCAACCGACTCCGATACCTGCCGACGCACGCGTTATCGGCAACACGTTCTCTGCCGCAGAAACCGAGGAACAAGACGCCGTCACCGCGCTCAAGGGTTTGTCAAAGACCCTGGCCGCGAACATGGATGCGTCGCTCACCGTCCCCACCGCAACAAGCGTGCGCGCTCTTCCGGCCAAGTTGATGATCGACAACCGAATCGTGATCAACAACCACCTCGCGCGCACTCGCGGCGGCAAGGTTTCGTTCACACACCTCATCGGCTGGGCGCTCATCCAAGCACTCAAGGAATTCCCTAGTCAGAACGTCTACTACGACGAGATTGACGGCAAGCCGTCGATGGTGTCACCGGCGCACGTCACGCTCGGCATCGCAATCGACCTACCGAAGCCAGATGGCACCCGCGCACTGATGGTTCCGGGCATCAAGCGCGCCGACACAATGAGCTTCGACGAGTTCCTCGTTGCGTATGAAGACCTCGTCGGCAGAACCCGCAACGGCAAGCTCGCGGCCGAAGACTTCCAGGGCATCACGATGTCGCTGACCAACCCCGGTGGCATTGGCACGGTTCACTCGGTTCCGCGCTTGATGAAGGGCCAAGGCTGCATCATCGGCGCCGGGGCGCTCGAATACCCCGCCGAGTTCCAAGGCTCGAGCGAGACCACGCTCGTCAAGCTCGGCATCGGCAAAATCATCACGCTGACGAGCACCTACGACCACCGCGTCATTCAGGGTGCCGGTTCAGGCGAGTTCCTGAAGAAGGTGCACGAGCTGCTCATCGGCGAGCGCGGCTTCTTCGAAACGATTTTCGCTGACCTGCGCATCCCGTACAAGCCGATTCAGTGGTCGACCGACGTCAGCGTCGACAAGAGCTCGGCGATCGACAAGGGCGCCCGCGTTCAGGAGCTCATCAACTCATACCGCGTTCGTGGCCACTTGATGGCGGATGTTGACCCACTCGAATACCAACAGCGCACGCACCCCGACCTCGAGATCGAAACGCACGGACTCTCGTTCTGGGACCTCGACCGCGAATTCGTCACCGGCGGTTTCGGTGGCACGAGCACCGCACCGCTGCGCAAGATTTTGGGCATTCTGCGCGACACGTATTGCCGCACCATCGGTCTCGAATACATGCACATTCAAGACCCGGAGCAGCGCGCCTGGATTCAGGAACAGGTCGAACGCCCGTGGCAGAAGCCGGGCCACGACGAGCAGATGCGCATTCTCGAAAAGCTCAACGAAGCTGAGGCGTTCGAGACCTTCCTGCAGACCAAGTACGTCGGCCAGAAGCGCTTCAGCCTCGAGGGTGGCGAATCGGTCATCGCCCTGCTCGACCGTGTTCTTCGCGACTCCGCCACCGCAGAGCTCGACGGTGTGGCAATCGGCATGGCCCACCGCGGTCGCCTCAACGTTCTGACCAACATCGCCGGCAAGACCTACGGACAGGTCTTCCGCGAGTTCGAGGGCACCACGACCGATCCCTCGTCGGTTCAGGGCTCGGGTGACGTCAAGTACCACCTCGGCACCGAGGGCATGTTCACCTCGCCCACGGGCAAGCAGGTTCCCGTTTACCTCGCGGCGAACCCGTCTCACCTCGAAGCGGTCAACGGCGTGCTTCAGGGAATCGTGCGCGCAAAGCAAGACCCGTACCCCATCGGTTCGTTTACGACCGTCCCCGTGCTCATTCACGGTGACGCCTCGATGGCCGGCCAGGGTGTCGTCTACGAATCGCTTCAGATGTCGCAGCTTCGCGGATACCGCATTGGTGGCACCGTGCACATCGTCATCAATAACCAGATCGGATTCACGACTCCCCCCAACGAGTCGCGCACCTCGGTGTACTCGACCGACGTGGCGAAGACCATCCAAGCCCCCATTTGGCATGTCAACGGCGACGACCCCGAGGCCGTCGCTCGCGTCGCTCAGTTGGCATTCGAGTTCCGTCAGATATTCAAGAAAGATGTGGTCATCGACCTCGTCTGCTACCGCCGCCGCGGACACAACGAGGGTGACGACCCGTCGATGACGCAGCCGTTGATGTACAACCTCATCGAGGCCAAGCGCTCGGTTCGTCGCCTGTACACCGAATCACTTGTCGGTCGTGGAGACATCACGCAAGAAGAATTCGACAAGGCGCAGGCAGACTTCCAGACTCGTCTCGAGCAGTCGTTCAACGACTCGCACACCGCGCAGTCAGAGCTTGAATCCGCTGCCGCGCCAACGACGAGCGCCCCGGTGCCCGAGCAGACATTCGATGTGCCTCACGTAGGTGCCGACGTCATTGCACGTATCGGTGACGCGTTCAACAACATTCCCGAAGGTTTCTCGGTTCACCCCAAGCTGCAGCAGCTTCTCGCCAAGCGCGTCGAAATGAGCCGCACCGGCGAAATCGACTGGGGCTTTGGCGAACTGCTCGCTTTCGGATCGGTTCTGCTCGAGGGTCGCCCGGTTCGTTTGACCGGTCAGGATGTTCGCCGCGGCACGTTCGTGCAACGTCACGCCGTGTTCCACGACCGCGAGAACGGCCGTGAATGGCTGCCGCTGATGAACTTGAGCAACGGTCAAGGTCGCTTCTACATCTACGACTCGCTGCTCAGCGAGTACGCGGTCATGGCTTTCGAATACGGTTACTCGGTCGAGCGCGAGAACGCACTCGTTCTGTGGGAGGGCCAGTTCGGTGACTTCGCCAACGGCGCACAGACGGTGGTCGACGAATTCGTTTCATCCGCCGAGCAAAAGTGGAACCAGAACTCCAGCGTTGTGTTGCTCTTGCCACACGGCTACGAAGGTCAGGGTCCCGACCACTCGTCCGCTCGCATTGAGCGCTACCTGCAGATGTGCGCTGAGAACAACATGGTGGTCGCGCGTCCGTCCACTCCCGCGTCGTACTTCCACCTGCTGCGTCGCCACACCTATTCGACTCCGCGTCGTCCGCTCGTCGTCTTCACGCCAAAGGCCATGCTGCGGTTGCGCGGCGCCTCGAGCAACGTCGAAGACTTCACGAAGGATGGCTTCCGACCCATCATCGATGAGACACGCTCGCTCGACCGCAACGCCGTGCAGCGTGTGATCATCACAGCGGGCAAGCCGTACCACGACCTGATGGCCGAGCTCGAAAAAGCTCCGAATGACAAAATTGCGGTCGTGCGCATGGAGCAGTATTACCCGGCGCCAATGACCGAGCTCAATTCGGCACTCGCGACGTACCCGAACGCCGAAATCGTCTGGTTCCAAGACGAGCCGGAGAACCAGGGCGCCTGGCCATTCATTTTGCTTGAGGTGACGAAGAAGCTTGAGGGTCGCACGATTCGCAACATCTCGCGTCACGCGTCCGCATCACCGGCCGCCGGATCGGCCAAGCGTCACGCCGCCGAAGCCGCGGCAATTCTCGAACGCGCTCTCACGCTGTAGGCATCAGAGCGTTTTAGTTGTGTGTCTGAATGTCGCGCAACTGTGCCATGACCTGTGAGCGAAGATCCTCGGGTGCTGTCTCGGCGCACGCACGAGCGACAGCTGCGCTGAGCACCACGCCGACCTTGTGTTCGTCGGAGCAGTCGACACAATTCTCCATGTGCTCACGAATGTCTGTCGCGTCTTCTGTGCAGAGTTCGTTGTGCAGGTACTCCTCGAGTGCCTTGCGTGCCTTCTCGCAACCACAGTCGCTCATCACGAGGCTCCCTTCGTCGTCAGTCCGATTCCTTGCTCGGCGGCGTACTCGCCCAGCATCTCGCGCAATAGTCGACGACCTCGGTGCAGCCGGCTCATGACCGTGCCCGTCGGCGTCTCCATGATCTCGGCAATCTCCTGATAGGAGTACCCCTCCACGTCGGCCAGAAAGACAGCCATACGAAACTCCTCGGGAATGGATTGCAGGGCATCCTTCACCGCACTCGCCGGCAAGTGGTCGATTGCCTCGGCCTCAGCCGAACGACTTCCCACCGCGGTACGGCTCTCGGCGTCACCGATCTGCCATTCTTCGAGTTCTTCGAGAGCACTCTCGAAGGGGCGATTTTGCGCCTTGCGGTACTGGTTGATGAACGTGTTCTTCAAGATTCGGTGCAGCCACGCCTTTATGTTGGTGCCCTGCTCGAACGAGGCGAATGCAGCGAATGCCTTCATGTAGGTCTCTTGCACCAGATCGTTGGCATCGCTCGGATTACGCGTCAGGTTCATGGCGTGACCGTAGAGACTGTCGATGAGCGGCATCGCCTGCTCGACGAACATCTCCCGTTGGTCCTGCGCTTGCGATGACATCGTGGTCAAGCCTACGCGCTGCGTCTGTTTGCCGACGCGGTCGAGTATCGCCATGCTCATGCCTCACCCCTTCTGGGCTCCAACCTTCGTGCACAGTTTCATGCCCGGTAGTCTTGAACCGATGCTGACCTCTCCGTATTCCCGCCCCGAGTTCGACCCGTACGGGTCGAACGATGCGCCGGGCGAAGAGCCGGGGCTCTGGGCAGCACCCACGCGAGATTCCGGGGTGGATGCCGCACTCCAGCTACCCGGGTCGAAGTCGTTGACCAACCGCGAGTTGGTGCTCGCGGCTCTGGCCGACTCCCCCACTCTGCTTCGTCGGCCGCTGCGCTCGCGTGACACGAACTTGATGGTCGAGGCGCTTCGCTCGCTCGGCACGACGATTGTCGATCAGCCGGGTGAAGGCCTTTTTGGGGCCGACTGGCTCGTCACTCCCGGCGAACTGACCGGTTCGACCACGATTGATTGCGGTCTCGCCGGAACAGTCATGCGCTTCTTGCCGCCCGTGTCTGCCCTCGCGCTCGGCCCGACCACGTTTGACGGTGACGCCGGTGCCCGCCGCCGACCAATGTCGGTCACCATTTCTTCGCTGCGCGCACTCGGTGTCGACATCGCCGACGAGGGTCGTGGTGCGTTGCCGTTTACGCTTCACGGCACCGGCCGCGTTGCGGGAGGCGAACTCACGATCGACGCCTCCAGCTCAAGCCAGTTCGTCTCCGGCCTCTTGTTGTCGGCAGCACGCTTCGAGAACGGGCTCGACTTGCGTCACTCGGGTGAGCGCTTGCCGAGCATCCCGCACATCGACATG
>WLDR01000088.1 GCA_009704705.1 Actinomycetota bacterium
GGGATCCCTGTCGCACTCGTGTTGGATGGCGCCGGTCAGGTTCACGCCATTGGCGACACCTGCACTCACGGCGACATCTCGCTGGCCGAAGGTTTCGTTGAAGACGGAACACTCGAGTGCTGGGCTCACGGATCAAAGTTTTCTCTTGAAACAGGCAAGCCATTGACACTCCCTGCGTATGAACCCGTTCCCGTTTTCGTCGTCGAAACAAGCGACGACGATGTTTTTGTTGACACCGACCAGACGAAGGACGTCTAAGCCATGAGCACACTCTCGATTCGCGACCTTCACGTGAGCGTCATCACGGACGGCGGACCGCGCGAAATCCTACGTGGCGTGAACCTCGACCTGAACAGTGGCGAAACACACGCCGTCATGGGCCCCAACGGGTCAGGTAAGTCGACGCTGGCCTACACAATCTCGGGTCACCCGCGGTACGAGGTCGTCAGCGGTTCCATCACTCTTGACGGCGAAGACGTGCTCGCGATGAGTGTCGACGAGCGCGCACGCGCCGGGCTCTTCTTGGCCATGCAATACCCAGTCGAGGTTCCCGGAATCACGGTCAGCAACTTCTTGCGCACAGCCAAGACTGCCATCTCGGGTGAAGCACCGGCATTGCGCACGTGGGTCAAAGATATGCGCGAGTCAATGACGAACCTGCGCATGGACTCTTCGTTCTCTGAGCGCAATGTCAACGAAGGATTTTCCGGGGGCGAAAAGAAGCGTCACGAAATCCTGCAGCTCGAACTTCTCAAGCCACGCTTCGCCGTGCTCGACGAAACCGACTCCGGACTCGACGTCGACGCACTGAAGGTTGTCTCGGAGGGCGTCAACCGGGCACTTGGTTCGAGTGACTTGGGTGTGCTGCTCATCACTCACTACACGCGCATTCTTCGTTACATCGAGCCGCAGTTCGTTCACGTCATGGTTAACGGGCGCATTGTGGAAGAAGGCGGGCCCGAACTGGCCGATCGCCTGGAAAGCGAGGGATACGACCGCTTCCTCGAAACGGCCGTATGAGTACGGTGTCGCTCACCCCGGAGCGCTACGACGAATGCATCGAGGCGCTCAAAGATGTGATGGATCCGGAACTCGGCGTCAACATTGTCGATCTCGGGCTGATTTACGATCTGGCGTGGGACGAAGAGAATGACGCGCTGGTTATTCACATGACCCTGACCTCGGCGGGCTGCCCGCTCACCGACGTGATCGAGGAGCAGACTGCTCAGGCACTCGACAAGGTAACCGAACGATTTCGAATTAATTGGGTGTGGATGCCACCCTGGGGCCCCGAAAAGATTACGGATGATGGCAGAGAGATGATGCGCGCGCTGGGCTTCTCCATCTAGCATCGGGCGATAGCTCAATCTTTATCTTTGGAGACGAACACGTGACGGGCTTTGACACGCGCGCCATTCGCGCCGGCAGCGAACCGGATCCGTTGACCGGTGCCGTCGTTCCGCCTATTCACCTCACCACAACCTTCCGTCAAGACTTTCCCGGTGAGCTTCTTGCTGGCTTCGAATACGCTCGCTGTGCCAACCCGACACGCACCGCACTTCAAGACGCTCTCGCCGCACTCGAAGGGGGAGTGGCCGCCTACTCGTTTGCCAGCGGCATGGCAGCCGAAGACGCATTCTTTCGCGCGGTATTGCGCCCGGGCGATCACGTCGTCATGGGGCTCGACGCCTACGGTGGCACGTATCGGATGTTCGCGTCGGTTTACGCTCCTATGGGGATCACAAACACCCCGGTCGACTTCGGTGACTTAGCTGGCCTGGATGCTCTGCTCGGCTCTACGCCCGCGCGCGTCGTGCGCATCGAGACGCCGTCGAATCCCATCATGAGCATCGTCGACGTCGCGGCAGTGGCGCAAATCGCTCACCGCCACGGGGCACTTGTACTGGTGGACAACACATTTGCCACTCCTGCCCTGCAACGGCCTTTCGAGCTCGGCGCAGACGTCATCGTTCATTCCACGACCAAGTATCTCGGCGGGCACAGCGATGTGCTCGGGGGTGCGGTCATCGTGAATTCTCAGGAACTCGGCGACCAGGTCTACAACATGCAGAACTGGCTCGGTGCCGTCTCGAGTCCGTTTGACGCCTACTTGACGCTACGCGGAATCAAGACGCTCGGCGTGCGCATGGAACGCCATTCACGCAACGCAATGGCCCTCGCCCAGTCCATCGTCGCGCATCCCGCTGTCGAGACTGTCTACTATCCCGGACTCGAAACTCACGCGGGCCACGACGTTGCTGCTCGACAGATGAGCGCATTCGGCGGCATGATGTCGGTGACCCTCAGGGGCGGGCAAGACGCAGCTCGTTTGCTGACGACGCGAACGGAGTTATTCATACTTGCCCCATCTCTGGGGGGTGTGGAGTCACTCATCGAATGGCCCGCCGGCATGACGCACACAAGTGTCGAAGGAACACCACTCGCGGTGCCACACAACTTGGTGCGCATTGCTGTCGGTATTGAAACCGAATCGGATCTTGTCGACGACCTGACACAGGCTCTCGATTCGCTCTAGGCAGCTGCCCAGAATGGGACCGCGCGCAATCGGGCCGCCCACAAACGGGCCACGCAGATACGGACCCCGACGAGTTACTTGGTGCGGTTGACCAGTTTCCACGTCAGCGGGAGGAGCGCGCCAGCAAGGGCAGCTTTCAGCACGTCACCAACGATGAAGGGAACGAAGCCCGCAGCAAGCGTCGACGCGAGGTCGTTGGGAGCGTCAATCGACCCCAGGAAGCTGGCGAGCAAGGGGAGCCCGACTGCGTAGATGACCGCTTCGCCGGCAAGAAAGATGACGATGGCACCCCACACTCGTCGGTCGAGGCCTCGCTGTGCAAGCCATCCCGTCAGCGCTCCGGCAAGAACGAAGCCCAGCAGGTATCCCACAGTGGGACCACCCATCAGGGAATCAAGGCCGCCCTGCGCGTTCGTGAAGACAGGGAGTCCGACGGCACCGAGTGCGAGGTACGTCAGCATCGAGAGCATGCCGCGCCACATGCCAAGCGTCGTTCCCACCAAGAGAACGGCGAAAGTCTGCCCCGTTATTGGCACGGGCCACATGGGAATCGAGATCTGTGCAGCACCTGCGGTCAGAGCGGCACCACCCAGAATGAAGGCGGCATTGGTCGCAATCGAACGGGCGCCGAGACGATCTGCGAGAACCGGTAGAGCGGGAGTGAATGCGATCGACGACACGTGAGTCTCCTCAAAGAGTGGATGTGAACCGACACGGGCGAAAGCCGTGCGGGCTTGGAAATATACTAGGGGAGTCTTATTGCCTGACTCGCGGGCGAACGTTCGAAAGTGATCCCTCGTGCTCAATGTGTCTGACCTTGAGCTGCGCGTTGGCGCTCGTGTATTGATGAGTGACGTTTCGTTTCGCGTTTCCGACGGTGACAAGATCGGGCTCGTGGGTCGAAACGGAGCCGGAAAGACGACGCTCACAAAGACTCTTGCCGGTGATCTTCAGCCTGCGGGAGGGTCTATCGAGCGAATTGGCGAAATCGGTTACCTTCCACAGGACCCGCGCTCGGGTAACCCAGAGGAACTCGCACGGACGCGCATCCTTGACGCGCGTGGTCTTGGATCACTCGTCGTTGGTATGCGTGAAGCAACGGAACAGATGGCGAGCGCCGACCCTGAGGTCAGCGAAAAGGCGATGAAGCGATACACCTCGCTCAACGATCGCTTTCTTGCCCTCGGGGGCTACGCAGCCGAAGCGGAAGCCGCGGCCATCGCGAGCAACCTCGCCTTGCCCGACCGCATCCTGGATCAGCCTCTCAAGACCCTCTCGGGTGGTCAACGCCGAAGAATCGAACTCGCACGCATTCTGTACTCGGGGGCACGCACCATGCTGCTCGACGAACCCACAAACCACCTCGATGCTGACTCTGTTGGCTGGTTGCGCGAGTTCCTCAAGGGTTACCAGGGCGGGCTCATTGTGATTTCGCACGACGTCGAGCTCGTCGGCGACACAGTCAACCGCGTCTTTTATTTGGATGCGAACCGACAGGTCATCGACATCTACAACATGAACTGGAAGAACTACCAGAAGCAACGCGAATCAGACGAACAGCGACGAAAGCGGGAGCGCGCGAACGCGGAGAAGCAAGCTTCGTCGCTTCAGATGCAGGCCGCAAAAATGGGCGCAAAGGCTTCGAAAGCCGTGGCCGCGCAGCAGATGGCGAAGCGCGCCGAGAAATTACTCAGCGGACTCGAGGATGTTCGCGCGAGTGATCGCGTCGCAAAGCTGAGGTTCCCGGAGCCCGCTGCCTGTGGCAAGACCCCGCTCATGGGTCGCGACTTGTCCAAGAGCTATGGCTCACTCGAAATCTTCACGGCGGTAGATCTCAACATTGACCGGGGCTCTAAGGTCGTTATTCTCGGTCTCAACGGAGCAGGCAAGACAACACTGCTGCGCATCCTCTCGGGCGTCGATAAGTCAGATACGGGAGAGATCATCTCGGGTCACGGTTTGAAGGTCGGTTACTACGCACAGGAACACGAGACCCTCGATGTGAACCGGTCGGTTCTCGAGAACATGGTCTCAGCGTCACCACACCTCACCGAGACTGAGGCACGAAAGGTGCTCGGAAGCTTTCTGTTCTCCGGAGACGACGCGCACAAGAAGGCGGGCGTGCTCTCCGGAGGCGAGAAGACTCGGCTGGCACTCGCCATGCTCGTCGTCTCCAGTGCAAATGTTCTTCTTCTCGACGAGCCGACAAACAACCTGGATCCCCACAGTCGTGACGAGATTCTTGGCGCGCTGGCCAGTTATAGCGGAGCTGTTGTGTTGGTGAGCCACGACGAAGGAGCGGTTGAAGCGCTTAATCCTGAACGGGTGCTCATTCTCCCCGACGGAGTCGAGGATCACTGGAACAAGGACTACGCCGACCTCATTTCACTGTCGTAGAGGTCCTATCGCCCAGACAGCGCTGAATCGATTGCCGCGTCTTCTTCGGTCTCGTCCGAGGCTCGCCGCCCAATCACAGGTCGGTTGTCTGCCGTCTTGAGTCCCAGACGAATTCTGCGTTCATTGCGCACGGCGAGCCCGAGGCCAACAAAGCCCATGATGGCAAACAGCAACCATTGCAACGCGTAACTCAGATGCGGCCCCTCGTCGAGCGCCGGTTTCTGAGGGGGAGTCGGCATTTCTGCAACGGCAGGTGATTCAGAATCGAGAGCGCCATATGCGCCAACAATCGTTTCGGGCCCAACGAGTGTTCGAATCATGGGCAAATGAATCGTCGGCACCGTTCCATCAACGGCTTCCCGTCCTGCGAGAGCCGGCTCGGGCGGCTTGAGACGAGCGATCACCGTCACCTCGCCCTGCGGCGGGTCCGGCACGTTGCCAGGCTCGGCCGTCGTTTCGCCCGAGGGGATCCAACCCCGGTCAATAATGAAGACACGGCCGTCGGTCAAAACGAGTGGTGTCAGCACTTCGAAACCAATCTGACCATCGAGGGGACGACTGCGCACCAGAATTTGGTTCGCGACGTCGTACTGGCCCGACGCGACGACTGGCTTCCAGGTCTGGGAAACGTCGAACGAATCACTGTCGGCAAGGACCAGATCTATTGCGACCGGCGCGGCGTCGTAATTCGCGTCAATTCTTGCGATGTGCATTCGAGCTTCATCGAGTCGGGCAAACTGCCAGAATCCCAGGCCAACACAGGCGGCAGCAAATACGACGGCCAAGGCCAGGTAGCCAATCCATCGGCGCGTCAGTAGAACCCCCCAGCCGTGCGCCTGGGCGTGTGCGGTCGAGCTAGCCAACCGGCTCATCCGCACGAAGCAGAAGTCCGCCGGGGCCTTCAACAGCTTTCGAACGAGCTGGCGCAACCACGTTGGCCAAGATGACGGCGAAGTAGGGGAGGAAGATGGCGCCCAGTGCGCACACGATGAGGGCCCAGTCCTTGACGAATAGCATCAGAACGATGCACACCATGCGAATACCCATGGCGACGCTGTAGCGAATCATTCGCCGTTTTCTGTCCGCGGCGGGGGAGTCAACGAGCGTCGTGACCGACTGTGCACGATTCTTCACGTGTATCTCCTCGCTGTGCCGTGACTTTCATTGGTGAACTAAGCCTACGGCTAGGCTTGACCCGATTATCCGCCAAAGGAAAAAGCGGGCCCTCTTTTCGTCAA
>WLDR01000089.1 GCA_009704705.1 Actinomycetota bacterium
AATCAGGTCAGCACCGTGACGCTGTCGAAGCCATTCGACGGTTCGTTCAGCTCTCGACTCGTCGTAGTCAGTGACAATCAATTTTTCGAAAAATGAACGTCGTGCGGCAATTTTTGCGATGGCGTCACCGACGCCACCCGAACCAACGAGAAGGATACGCATATCGCCACGCTATCGCCCTAGTGTGGAAAGGTGAAGCGAGTTTTACGGGCGTTGCCATTGATTGGTCCCGCCCTCGTTGCGGGCGTGGCCTACCTCGACCCGGGAAACGTGGCCAGCAACATGACTGCTGGTGCACGTTATGGTTACCTCTTGGTTTGGGTCGTCGTCTCGGCGAACCTTGTGGCCTGGCTGGTTCAATATCTCTCGGCGAAGCTTGGTCTTGCGTCAGGCAAGAGTCTCACCGAGCACATTGGCGAGCGACTGCACTCACGATGGGTTCGACTCGCCTTTTGGGCGCAGGCCGAACTCGCCGCGATGGCAACGTATGTTGCCGAAATCATCGGTGGAGCAATTGCACTCAATCTGCTGTTCGGATTGCCGCTTCTGCTTGGCGGGCTCATCACTGCCGGTGTCTCGCTTGCGATCTTGAGTCTGCACAACCGCGTCAGTCTGCGTTCGTTTGAGTGGGCAATCATCGCGTTGCTCGCCATTATCGCCGTCGGTTTTCTTGCTGCCCTCTTCGTACGCGCTCCGGACTGGGGCGACGTGGCCGGCGGTCTCGTTCCGCAGTTCGCCGGAACGGATTCCGTCTTGTTGGCCGCTTCGATTGTGGGCGCGACCGTCATGCCGCACGCAATCTATGCGCACTCGGCGTTGATGCGCGATCGCTTCGCGCACATCCCTCGCCAGGAGCGCTCGCACGCGCTCTTTTCGACACGCATTGACGTCACAATCGCTCTCTTCACGGCCGGGGTGATCAACTTGGCGATGTTAATAATTGGTGCGGTGACACTGACGCCCCTCGTTAACGGAATGGATGCGTCGGAAACTCCCAGCCTCAACGACATTTACGCGGCGTTGGGCTCGGCGCTCGGTCCGGCCATTGCGGTGTTGTTCGCGGTCGCTTTGCTGGCCAGCGGTCTCGCGTCATCATCCGTTGCCAGTTATGCCGGCGCTGACATCATGCACGGCTTGATCCGCCGAAACATTCCGCTGTGGCTGAGGCGCACCATTCCCGCCGTACCGGCGATTATTCTTCTCGGCATCGGTGCGAATCCGGTGTGGATGCTCGTGCTCTCGCAGGTCGTGTTGTCATTCGCCATCCCGCTCGCGCTCGTGCCCCTCATCCGCCTGACCAGCGAATTCAAGACGATGGGCGACCTCACGAACACCCGGCTCACCACAATCGCCGCGGTCGTTGTTGCGGTCTTGCTGGTTGCGCTCAACGGTTGGCTCATCGTGCTTCTCGTTTCCGGAGGGTAGCCGGGGTCCTGCGCAAGCCTGCCGTCGACCGACGTTCGACCAACGCAGAAGGCGCCACCCACAACCGGGTGACGCCTTGCGCGTGAAAGGTAGAAAAGACTACTTGAGCGTGACCTTGGCGCCGGCGCCTTCGAGGGCTTCCTTTGCCTTCTCTGCTGCGTCCTTCTTTGCACCTTCGAGGATGGTCGCAGGAGCGCCATCAACGAGAGCCTTTGCTTCGCCGAGTCCAAGGTTGGTCAGCGTACGGACCTCCTTGATGACAGCGATCTTGTTGGCACCTGCCTCGTCTAGAACGACGTCGAATGCGTCCTTCTCTTCAGCAGCCTCAGCGCCAGCGCCGCCGCCGCCAGCCGGAGCTGCAGCAGCTACAGCAACGGGAGCTGCAGCGGTAACTTCGAAGGTCTCCTCGAAAGCCTTGACGAACTCGCTGAGTTCGATGAGCGAAAGCTCCTTGAAAGCCTCGATGAGCTGCTCGGTGGTGAGCTTAGCCATGATTGTCTCCTTGTTGAATCGGTTGAATTACTCGCAACTAGCGGGTGCTAGCCGTTTTGCTTTGCACGCAACGCGTCGACCGTGCGAACGGCCTTCGAGAGCGGTGCGTTGAACAGGTAGGCGGCACCGAACAGCGAGGCCTTGGCAGCGCCGGCGAACTTCGCCAACAGCACTTCCCGGGACTCAAGATCGGCCAGCTTGTTGACCTCAGCGGCGTCGATAGCGCGGCCATCGAAATAGCCACCCTTCATGACGAGCAGAGGGTTGGCCTTGGCAAAGGCACGCAGCGACTTAGCAACCGCGATGGCGTCGCCGTGCACGAATGCGATGGCGGACGGACCTACGAGCTGGTCGTTGAGACCTTCGATTCCTGCCTTAGCGGCAGCAATCTTGGTCAGCGTGTTCTTCACCACGGCGTACGTCGCGTCTGCACGGATGCCTGAACGCAGCTCTTTGAGCTGAGCAACCGTGAGGCCGCGGTACTCGGTAAGCAGAACGGCGTTCGAACTCTGGAACAGTTCCGTGAGTTCGGTGACCGAGGCTTCCTTGTTCGCCATGGCTCTCCTAATGGTGGTGATAGTGACCTGAGAGCGGATGCTCCCCGTCGTGTACCCATCCCCCTGGAACCGGCCCCAACAAAAAAGCTCTGACGCAAATGGTCAGAGCACGAACGACTGCGGAACAATCGAAATACTTCTTCACACCTGCGCGGGTGCCTCTTGGAAAGAGAGCCTTAGCCGTGAACTGCGAGAGAACACGAGACCAGCGGTCTTTGGTACGTGCCAAGATTACGGGATTCGGAAGGCGGAAACCAAATCGATAGACTGATATCTCCCTCCCTTAGTCATTCTTTGGCGCGCTGTCGTGGCTTTTTCGCCTGGCGCACCATCTGAAGATTGGTTCGTCAAGACGTGAATGCTGTTGTGACCCTGACCCCGGCTCCGGTGCTCGACCGCACCTATTTGGCCGAATCGCTCACGCCCGGCAAGGTGAACCGCTCGTACGAGGTTCACGAATACATGAGCGGCAAGGGGCTCAACGTTGCCCGCACACTGCACCTCGCGAGGCAGCCTGTCGCGGCCATCCTGCCCATCGGCATGCAGGATCAGTACTTGCTTTTTTCGACGCCGTTCCCCCAGATTCTGCGCATCATGCCGGTTGCCGGCCGCGTTCGCGTGAACACCACGGTCGTCGAACGCGGTGGTCGCACGACAAACATCAACCAGAATCCCTATCCGTTCAGCCAGGAAGACTGGAGGAACGTGGTCGAACTAACCCTCGAACAGGTCAGCGACATGAGTGCGGACTGGCTCGTCGTTTCGGGTATGCACCCCAAGATGAACGAGGATGGTCTTCCAATCGACCTGACGGAACTCTTCGATCGCGCGCGCGAGATGGGCGCCCGTGTTGGCCTCGACACGTCCGGCCCAGAGCTCATGAACTGGTCGCGAAGTGGCCACGTAAACCTCATCAAGCCGAACGCCGATGAACTGGCATCGCTGGTTGGCCGCCCGCTGAGCACCCTGGGCGAAGCAATCGATGCGGGTCACGAACTCATCGACAGCGGCATCGAAATCGCCCTGGTCAGCCTCGGTGGCGACGGCGCACTCGGAATAACCGCAGACGAGGTGGTCTGGGGTAAGGCGGTTGCCCCCACTGTGATCAACACCACGGGTGCTGGCGACGCGTTCATGGCTGGCTTCATGAACTCGGTCGTGCAGGCGAACTCAAGCCGTGAACACGGCGAGCTGGCCAAACTCGACCTGCGCGCAGGAATCGCAAACGCGTGCTCGTGGGGCGCTCTTGCCGTTTCATTGCCCACCACGCTCATCTCGTCGTTCGAGAAAGCCCCGACGACAGAGATTCGTGACGTCGACCGTGATTACGAACTGACCGAACCGGCGAGTCCCCGCTTCTAGCGAGTGCCCGGCTCACGGGGCAACGTGACCGTAAAGACGGTGCGCCCCTTGCGTGAGGTCACGTCGACAGTGCCGCGATGAGCCGTGACGACCGCGTGAACGATGGCGAGACCGAGTCCGGTGCTTCCCGTTGCGCGCGTGCGCGAGGAATCGCCTCGACTGAACCGCTCGAACAACGTGGGCAGCTGTGTGGCCGGGATACCCGGGCCGTTGTCACTGACTGTAAGTTGCGCATCCGTCGCCGTTTCTGACAGCCCGACCGTGACGATTGTGCCTGTCGGGGTGTGAACGCGGGCGTTTGCGAGGAGGTTGACAACAACCTGATGCAGGCGTGATGAATCTCCCGTGACGACAACGGGTTGGTCAGAAAGTTCGATTTTCCACTCATGTTCGGGCCCGGCAGCGTGGGCATCCGAAACGCAATCAAGCACAATGCGCGTGAGATCGACCGGCTTGGCGTCGAGTTCCCGCCCTTCGTCGAGACGCGCCAGAAGTAGCAGGTCTTCGACAAGACCGGTCATTCGAGTGGCTTCGGATTCAATGCGAGCCAGCGAGTGCACGGTATCGGTGGGCAGCTTGGCGCCACTTCGACGAGTGAGCTCTGCGTATCCGCGGATCGACGCGAGTGGCGTGCGCAGTTCGTGGCTCGCATCAGACACAAATTGCCGCACCTTGTCTTCACTAGCTTGGCGGGCGGCGAGCGCTCGACCGATGTGCCCGAGCATCTTGTTCAACGCCATGCCCACTCGCCCAACTTCGGTGCGGTCGTCCATGTCCGGAAGCTGCACCTCATCGAGTGCGGTCGCGTCTGTGTCGAGGGGCAGGCGACTCACTCGCGACGCCGTTGCTGCGACGACTTCGAGGGGTCGCAGTGCGTAGCCCACGAGCGCGCGGCCGGCAAGGATTGCGCCGACGAGTCCGAGGGCAGAGACCACAACAATTACAAGAACAAGCCGCGCTGTAACCGCGTCCACTTCGGTCATGGGCAGGCCAATGACCAGCTTCTCGCCAGTACTCGCGGGAACTGCCAAAACGCGATAGTCGCCCTCGGAACGGATGTTGACCGTTTTTGGTCGGGCACCAATGCTCTGCGACGAGAGCCGCGTAGCATCACTCGACTCAATGAGATTTACCTGGCCGTTGCTTGCGAGTAGAC
Source organism: Actinomycetota bacterium (assembly GCA_009704705.1). GTDB lineage: Bacteria > Actinomycetota > Actinomycetes > Actinomycetales > Microbacteriaceae > RFQD01. The sequence goes on from WLDR01000089.1 coordinate 4,993, forward strand.
CCGCCGTGACAACTCCAGTCACATCGACAACTGCGATCAGTGTGCCCGCCTGTTGTCCGGGTGCGAGAAGTGCGCCTTCAGTGTTCTCGCGGTCACGGTCACGGTTGTGGCCACCATCGCGATCGCCTGGCATCGACTCTCCACCAGCGCCGCCGACTGCAGCCTGAGACCGCACGATGGCTTGTTGCAATTGAAGGTCGAGTCGATCGATCAAAAATCCGCGAAGTGCCACGACACTGACCAGCCCGATGAGCACGGTCGCCAGTGCGAGAAGAGCGGCGACCGTGACAGTCAGTCGCCGCTTGAGTGTCCACGAGCGAGGGCTCGTGAGCATCCCGACGTCTTTCGTGTTCGATTCCGACACGGACTATTCGCCGGCCTTCAGCATGTATCCGGCACCACGCACCGTGTGAATCATGGGGGCGAAACCGTCGAGATCAATCTTCTTTCGGAGGTACGAAATGTAGATCTCGACAACCGATGACTTGCCGCCGAAGTCGTAGTCCCACACGCGGTCGAGAATTTGAGTCTTGGAGAGCACGCGACGCGGGTTTCGCATGAGGTACCGCAAGAGTTCGAACTCGGTGGCGGTCAGTTCGACGGCAATGTCACCGCGACGAACCTCGTGTGAATCCTCGTCGAGTTCGAGGTCGCCAACCCGGATGAGCGGGCTCTCGTTCGCATCCGCCGTCAATGTCGACCGGCGAATGAGTGAGCGAAGGCGGGCAACAACTTCTTCGAGGCTGAAGGGCTTGGTGACGTAGTCGTCTCCGCCGACCGTGAGCCCTGCGATCCGATCGTCGAGCGAATCCTTCGCCGTGAGAAAGAGAATGGGCACATCGGATCCGTCGGCACGCATCCGTTGCAACACCTGCAATCCATCGATGTCGGGAAGCATGATGTCCAGCACGACGGCGTCAGGTCGAAACTCGCGCGCCATCTGAATCGCCTTGATGCCTTCGCCCGCGGTCTTTACTTCCCACCCCTCATATTTGAGCGCCATCTGAAGCAGGTCGGTGAGTGACGCTTCGTCGTCGACGACGAGCACCCGAATCTTTGATCCGTCGGCGCGCGTGAGTCGAACTGGTGCTGGAGCGGAATCCGTCATGCTCCGAGTGTGGCGTGGATTCCTATGAGTTTTCTATGAGAAAACTATGGATTTCTA
>WLDR01000009.1 GCA_009704705.1 Actinomycetota bacterium
GTCGACTGGATGCGCTGCAGCACCTGAGCGGGCGTCAGCGTCTGGTCACGCGAAAGCATGAGCGCCACAACACCTGCGACGTGCGGAGTTGCCATGCTCGTGCCGTTCCACGACTGGTAGGAGTATCCGCTCGGCGTTGTCGACCCGGTATTCACCGTCGAGTAGATGCCAACACCCGGTGCCGCGATTTCAATGTACGAACCGTAGTTCGAGAACGAGGCGCGCTTGCCGTTGCTGTCTGTTGCTGCAACCGTGATGACGTTGTTGCAGTTACCCGGCGATGACGAAGATGCATCGCTGTTCTCGTTACCCGCTGCCACCGTTACGACAATGCCACGGCTGTGAGCAAAGTTGATGGCGTTCTGCTCGGTGGCACTGCACGCGCCACCGCCGCCCAGCGAGAGTGAAATGACGTCGGCCGGATTCGCATTTGTCGGCACGCCAGCTACGGTTCCGCCGGAGGCCCAGTAGATTGCCGAAGCGATGTCCGACATGCTTCCGCCGCATGTTCCGAGCACGCGCACGTTCTGAACCTTGACATTCGGAGCGACTCCGACGGACCCAGCGCCGTTGATGGCTGCGTTCACGGTTCCGGCCACGTGGGTACCGTGCCACGAGCTCGACGAGCCAGCTGATGGGCACCAGTCCCCCGGGTCGGACGGATCGTTATCGCGGCCATTGCCGTCATTCGAAATGCTCGTCGACGAGATCATGTCGTAGCCCGGCACCTGAGCGCCGAGGTCTGGGTGGGCCGTGATGCCGGTATCGAGCACAGCAACGATGACATCGCTCGAACCTTGGGTCAGGTTCCAGGCGGTGTTTGCCTTCGTACCGAACGCACCGGTGAGACCCCACAGCGTGCCGTTAGTGAACGCAGTCTCGGTCGGCGACGTCGGAACGAAGCCGGATCCCTCGGCGGGGCTGGTCACAACAATCGAGGTTGCCGTCTTCGAGAGGATGGTCGCCGATGCGGTGCCGAATCGAACGTTCGTGATTCCCGAGAGATTTGTTCCCGAAATGGTGACGGTTGTGCCACCGGCAGTTGCTCCTGCGTTCGGCGAAACCGATGTAATCGTGGGGGCAGACGACGTGAACGTGAAGCCGCCCGCCAGGGCGCGTGATCCACCCGGACCGGTCACCCTCACCTCCACAGCACCCATGCTCGCCACTCGAGGAGTACTCACGACGACCTGCGTTGACGTGCGCGACAAGATGGTGCCACTGGTTCCGCCGAACGACACGTCCGAGACATCCGACATGCCAGTGCCCGAAATCGTGACGGATGTTCCACCCGCTGTTCCACCCGACGACGGGGTCAGCGATGACATGGTCGGAGGATTCTGCATAGCGCCAGCGAGGTTCATTCCCTCACCGAGCCAGCCATCCGGAGCGTAGTCGGTGTATGCCGGGTTGAGCTCATCCGCAAGGAACGTGATGACGTCAACGTCTGTTGCTTGGGCGCCGAAGAGACATGACCAGTCAGACTTGAACTGCCACCACTGATTGTTGGCTTCTGCGGGGAACGCAAAGTGGGTTCCGTAGGCGCGAGTAATCGTGGTCGAGCACGCGCTGCTTCGTTGCACCCACTGGCCACCCGACCAGTCGTAGACGGCGGCCGCAACGGACGCGTTGACCGTCACTGTTGTGTTGGGCGCAGCAAGAACGACGTCGGCAAGTTGATCGTTGTTGACATCGAAGAAGGCTTGAACGTGCGTTTGGCTTCGGGTCAGCCACGAATCGTTCGAAATGTTGACGTAAGGAACGACGTCAACAATGAGTTTCGTCTTGTCGCTCGCGCTGAGATAGGCGTCGGCATAGTTGATTTCACCATCAAGTGAAACACCCGCGTCGAGGTCATAATCGTCGTAACAACGCTGGACGGGACGATCCGCAGTAGACGCGGCACAGTCAGTAACTGTCGGGCCGACGGCGAAACTGGTCTCGAGTTCTGATTGAGCATCTTGCACTGGCGGAGCAACCGGGACCGGTACCTGGGCAACCGGCGAGGCTGATGCGACCGGCGCGGCTGAGGCGACCGGTGCGACGGGGACAGCTGGTGAAGCCTGAGAAACGGGAACGGACGCCGCTGCGGCTCTCGCCGACGACCTCACGACTCGGTACGTAAAGCCGCTGGACTTGGTCGCTGTTCCGCCTGCGGTGACGACGACGATGGCACGCCCGCCGGGAGTGCCGGCCGGAACAATCGCGGTGATGCGAGTGTCTGTACTTGTGCTGACCGTGGCCAGGGCGCCGCCGATCGTCACGGACTTGAGGTTCGCCAGCGCAGTGCCGTTGATAACGACAGTTGAACCGCCCGCACTGCTACCGGATGAGGGCGACACAGTCGTGATTGTCGGAACACCCACATACGTGTATCCATTCGACATGGTCGCCGTTCCAGACGGTGCAATCACATAGACAGACTTAGCGCCGGGTGTTCCAGCTGGTGTGGTCACACGGAGCTCCGTGTCACTGACGCGGGTCAACGACGTGCCGGATGCGGCAGTTGACGAACTTGTACCGAACTTGACGGCTGTCACCGCGGAAAGACGCGTGCCACGAATGGTGATCACGTCACCACCACTCAATCGGCCCACACTCGGTGAAACCGAAGTAACAGTCGGAGCCGGCACGACATATGTGTAGGTGCGCACGCTCGTCGAGCTACCGCCAGGCCCAGCGACAACGAGGTTCGCCGATCCGGCAATCTTCGCCGGCGTCAACAGGGTGATTGAGGTGGTCGTCTTCGACAAGATCGTTGCGGGCACTCCACCGAACGTCGCTGCAGAGGCATCGCCGAGGTTCGAACCGGAGACCACGACCGTCGACCCGCCATCGACAGAACCCGATGAGGGGGTCATCGATGTGATGACCGGTGGGCGAAGCTCGTAGGTGAGCGCGTTGCTCTTGGTGGCAGTACCCGTGTCACCCGAAACAGTGATGTCGACAAGACCAGAAGCCCGGGTTGGTGTGACGAGACTGATTGATGTGGCGGTCTTTGCGGTCATGGTTGCCGCTACTCCTCCAACAGAGACCGTCTTGATCGGAAGCAGGTTTGCGCCAGAAATGGTGATGCTGGTGCCACCGCCCGTGCCGCTTGTCGTCACCGGCGACACCGTCGACAGCGATGGAGGTGTCGCAAACGTGAAGGCAGCAGCCTTCGTGGCGCTGCCGCCAGGTGTCGTGATCACGACAGATGCCGCGGAAGTTGAGGCCGTCTTGGAAGGAGTTGTCACGGTGACGCTCGTCGACGTGCGCGAGGTGACAGTCGCTTGCGTACCACCGAAGGTGACGGATGTCGTCGACCCGAGCGCCGTACCGGTCAGCGTGACGGATTGTCCTCCCGCGCTCGAACCCAGCACTTGGCTCAATGAGGAGACCGTCGGAACCGGCAGATAGGTGAAGGCGTTCGGCAGCGTTGAGGAGCCAAACGGCGAGCTCACCACAACGTTGTAGGTGCCGACAGCTTTAGCCGGAGTTGTGAAGCGCAGAGTTGTATTTGGAGATATTGAAGGGGAAGCCAGCACAGCAGCGGTTCCACCGACCGTCACCGAAGTCGCTCCGGTCAGATTCGTGCCAGAAAGCGTCACGACGAGCCCACCAGCGAGTGCACCCTCGGAAATGTTCAGGCTTGACGCACTCGGCGAGCCGACGTAGGTGAATGCACTCGTCTTGGTTACGGATCCGTTGAGTGTCGTGACCACGAGGTCGACAGCACCGGCAACGTGAGCAGGTGTCGTGACGACGGCGGAAGTTGCTGTCTTCGACACCACGGACGCGGCTGCGCCATCAAAAGTTACTGAGGTAATGAACGCCAGGTTGGTGCCTGTCAACGTGACGGAGGTTCCACCCGAGGTTCCACCAACAGCAACCGAGAGCGTGCTCACGGTCGGCGCCGCGGCATAGGTGAAGCCCGACGACCGCGTCACACTTCCGCCCGGGGTTGTGAGAACGACATTGACAGCGCCAGCCGCCGCGGCCTGCGGCGTGGTCACCTCAACCGATGTGGCCGATACGGACGACGGCGTGACCGTGGTTGATCCAAACCTGACCGATGACGTCAAGGCAAGGTTTGTGCCGGTGATGGTAATCAGTTGACCGCCGGTCATCCCGCCCGCAATGGGCGCGATGGATGAAATGGTCGGTGCCGCGACGTACGTGAACGCACCTGAGAGCGTCGCAGAACCCAACGCATTCTGAACGACGACGTCATATGTTCCGGCCAATTTTGCGGGCGTCGTGAACGTCAGCGTTGTCGACGTCGACGAGACCAGTGTCGCGGGCGACCCTCCAACCGTGAGGCTCGTTATGCCGACGAGATTCGTTCCCGACAGCACAACGGACGTTCCTCCCGTGACCGGACCCATGGAGACAGAAAGCGAAATAACTGTCGGCGCACCGTCGCTGTAGGTGAAGGCGTTGGACTTGGTCGCGGATCCGTCGATTCCCGAGACGGTGATGTCGACGGTTGAGGAAGCCGGACGCACCGGATCGGCGATGACATAACGCATGCGGTCAGGTTCCGCCCACAGTACGCGGGGGTCCTGCTCGAGTTGCTGGGCAGCCATCTCTGCAGACTCAACGTCTACGGGGGTGACCAGCTTGAGGGTCGTCAACCCTTCGGCGAGCGGAGTCGCGACCGAAATGTCCGCGCTCGTGACAAGTTCTGCGCCAACCGGTCCCAGGTTCGGGCCGACGGGCTGGGCTGCAGCCACATCCGCACGGTACTTCACGATGATTCCAGAAACCATCTCTTCGCCCGAGGCCGGCGGAGTCGGCTGCGCCGACACGACCGGTGTTGGGGAAGGAGAGCTCGACGACCCTGGGGATTCAGTCGGCGTCGCCGTGGGGGTGCTGGTCGCTTCGGACACAGGTTCGTTGGCGCTGGCCGCCCCGAGAGAGAAAGGCATGAGCATCGACGCAACGAGTGAGCCCACGACAACCAGACCTCGCCATTTTGGCGCGGTGAACCGGTTCGACGTTCGCACGACTCTTCCCCTAGCTCGCTTGCGTGCTCTCAGGGTATCGGCGCTCTGGGGCCCAACCTAATCATGAATATCCAAGATTTGTACAAGATGGCGAGAGGCCAAATGAACTCTGTCGCACCCGCGCGCGTAAACTTGCGCGCATGGCAAACAACGACCTCCTCGTCTGGATCGACTGCGAAATGACCGGACTCGATCTCGACATCGACGAGTTGGTAGAAATAGCCGTCATTGTCACGGATTCGCAGCTCACTCCCCTGCACTCAGGGCTCCAGTTGGTCATCAAGCCACACCAGTCGGCGCTGGACAACATGGGTGATTTTGTTCGCGAGATGCACACAAACTCCGGCCTCATCACCGAGATCGATGGCGGAGTATCCGTCGATGAAGCACAAGCCAAGGTGCTCGACTATCTGGCGGACCTGCTGCCCGACGGCTCCCGACCTCCGCTTGCCGGCAACTCGGTCGGAACCGACCGCGCTTTTCTCGTTCGATACATGCCGCAACTCGAAGCGCGCCTGCACTACCGAACGATTGACGTCTCAACGATCAAGGAGCTTGCGCGGCGCTGGCAACCCCGCGTGTACTTCAACGCCCCGGCAAAGCGCAACGGTCACCGGGCACTCGATGACATTCGTGAATCGATTCGCGAGCTCGACTACTACCGAGCCAGCCTGCTCGACAACGCCGGTGAGGTATCGACCGAGGATGCCCAGAAGGCAGCGCTTTTCGTGGGAGAAAAGTACCCCGACCTCGTGTAATAGGCTTGGACACGTTGTTGGCCTCTGGGTCGGCACATGGTGGGTATAGCTCAGTTGGTAGAGCACCTGGTTGTGGTCCAGGTGGCCGCGGGTTCAAGTCCCGTTACTCACCCCACTAAAAATGAAAGCCCGGACAGAGTCCGGGCTTTCGTTCATGTACGGCAGCTCGCAAGGAGCCAAATTGGTTGCTTACTCGTTCTCGTCTTCCGACTCGAACGGGTCGCTGATTCCTGCGTCAAAGGTGTACTTGACGTGCAGTTTTCCCTGAATCTCGCGAGTTTCGAGCTCGTTGTAACGGAAAATCGACTCGAGGCCGTCAACGAGGGCGACAACGCTCAACTTGACGTCGTGCTTTCCGTGCACCAGAACGCGTTCTTGGGAATCGCCCGAGAGGGGGCCATCGACGAACTCCGCGGTGTAGAAAACATCGTGCGGTTGTGAATTACTCATGCCGGATAGCCTACCCACCCGAGCGGACATGCACGTTCGCGCTGAGTTCAGGCGAATCGCGCTCGACGTACGCGGCGAACTGGTCATCCCAGGCATCCCAGTGGCGGGCGAAATCCTCGGCGGGGTCGCGCGCGAGGGCACGAGTGCGACGAAGGTCGTCGTCTGCCGAAACCCACACGCTGAGGTCGGCGAACGTGTGGGCGCCGAGGCCCAGAGCGCCGCATCCTTCAACGATCATCGTCTTGGTCGCATCGAGCGTGAACTCGTCACCGAACTTCTTGGTGGCCCAGTCATATCGCTTCGAGACAACGGGGTGGCCAATCGACCGGGGCAAGAGAATCCAGTCGTGCAGGTTCTGGATTCCCTGCGCGAGCCCATCCCACCCCGGGTAGAGGTCGTCCATGTGAATCACGAGTGGTGCGTCGACACCGGATAGCTCGCGCTCGATCTCGCTCGCGAGCGTCGTCTTGCCCGTGCCACTCGCACCGTCGATGAGCACGAGCGCGCCTTTGCCGAGGTTGCGAATTCGCGTGGCGAGTTCGACAACAGACGGAGTGAATTGTGGCTGCTCTGGCGCAGCGACCGGGTCAGTTGATGACAAAACTCCACGCTCCTGTCGCAATCGAAACTCCGGTTGACACGATGGCGATAGCCACCGCGAGCACTAACGCGATTGTGTCGCGCATGGTGAAGACCGAGGTGCGATAGTGCGTGCGCTCTTGACCCGAGTCGAAGCCGCGGGACTCCATCGCAAGCGACAGCGTTTCGGCGCGGCGCAGACTCAGCACGAGGAGTGGCATCACAACGCGAATTCCTCCGGCGGAAACCCCGCGTGCCCGACGAGCCCGGCGCACGAAGGCAAGATCGGCTGACGCGAGTTGGAGCGTTCGCATGCCCGCCAGGGCGCCAACGACGAATCGCTCGGGGGCTTGGGCGTGTTGCGCGAGGGCATCCGCGAAGTCAGTGATGTCGGTCGTGGCGAACAGTACGACCGCCGGCACACACAGCGCGGCAATTCGAATGGTCGTCGCGATTACGAGTTCGATGCTGTTGTCGCTGATGGTTGCCGGTCCAAACTCGAACCAGACACGACCTGCCGGGCTCGCGTAGAGCAACGCCACGACGCCACTCATCACGGCGCCGGCGCCGACAACGAACAGACCCAGCACAATGCGCCGACGCAGCGCCACGCGACCACCAGCCACGATCTGACGACCCTGAAGGCGCGTTCCTCGAAGCAAGACCGGCAGAACGCTTGACTCGAGCACCAGCGTGAGCGTGGCCGATACCCAATCGAGAGTGAGCAAGAGTGGCGTGCCGACAATGATCACGAAGAGAAGTTTGCTCAGCGGATTCATGCGGTCAACTCCAGCTGATGGTCCGCCACTTCGTTGACGAACCGTTCGTCGTGCGTCACAACAACAATGGCGTGGCCCGCGTCGCGCAACCGCCGAAAACTTGTCACCAGGTCGAGGCGGGTCACATCGTCTTGCCCAAAGGTGGGTTCGTCAAAGATGAGGACGCGCGGACGCATGACCACCGCATCCGCGATGGAAAGCCGGCGCTTTTCGCCTCCGGACAGAGTGAACGGGTTTTGGTCGTGTTGCGCAGCGAGGTTGAACTCTGTGAGCGTCGCGTCAACCTGAGCGCTCAACTGCGCTCGGTGAGAACGACCACGCAAACCAAGCCCAACGTCTTTTCGCACAGTTGATCCGATGAACTGATGCTCCGGTGCCTGAAACACGCTGCCGATGTGGCGAGCGAGCTCACGCGACGACCATTTGTGGGGTGGACCATCTGGTGCGGGGGCGGCAACGCTCACTCCTCCAGCCATGGGCGGAATGAGCCCACCCAGTGTGAGGGCGAGCGCCGATTTTCCGACACCGTTGGCGCCGGTGACAGCCAAGATTTCTCCGGCAGCCACATCGATATCGAGGTCGACTTGGGCAACGCGCGCGTTGGGATACCCAACGGCGAGGTTTCGGGCCCGAAGTAGCGGCGTTGGCTTGGCTTCGTTCGGCTTGACTTCGGTCGGCTTGGGCGCCCGACTCGGCGCCCGACCCGCGCTCAGTGTGGCTGGCGCTGTCACGGTCAGCGGAGACTCGGTTATCCCCCGCTCGTCAAGAAGGAGTTCTCGCGTGACGATGTCCTGCCAGAGTTCCGGGTTGTGGTCAACCACAATCAGCGTCATGTTGGGTTCTCGCGCGACGCGCGCCACCGAATCACAGATGAGTCGCGCCCCCTTCGGGTCAAGGTTGGCCGTTGGCTCATCGAGCAACAGCAGAGTCGGGCGCAGCGCGAGCACTCCAGCTAAGGCAAGGCGTTGACGCTCGCCACCCGAGAGCGCATCGGTGGGGTGATCGAGCGGCAAATCCAGCCCGACGGCTGCCAGTGCGTCACTGATAAGCGCGTTCATGTCGCCGGGCGGCACACCGATGTTTTCGAGCCCGAAGGCGACATCGTCACCGATGCGCTCCATGACGGCTTGGGAATACGGGTCTTGAAGAACCAGGCCAATCTGCCCACGTGCGTCTTCAGGCATGCGACCGTTGACGAGAAGCTCTCCCGACTGCTGACCCGACTGCCCGGCAACTCCGGCTAGCGCGGCGAGAAGCGTCGACTTGCCCGCTCCGGAGCGACCCCGCAAGATCACTCGTTCGCCCGGCTTGAGCGCGAACGACAGTGGAGCCGTGGCGAACGTGCCGTCGTCGTGCATCCATCGCCAGTTTTTGACGACAACCGACGCGGTCACGTTAGCGACGGAAAGCCCGGAGTGCGCCGGCGCGCGAAAGACCCTGCACGATTGCCCACGACCCGAAGCCTGCGATGACGGCACCCGAGAGCATGCTGGTCAACAGGTAGATCGTTTGAAAGAGCGAATCCGCACCCGGGTAGAACACAACCAGGTCGTTGACGGCGAGTGCGATAGACGAGCCGATGCCCGCGAGCACCGCAACCCACAAACGCCACTGGCTGTAGGCGAAGATGGCGAAGATGATCTCGGCTCCGAGTCCTTGGAGCGCACCGGAAATGAGCGCGGTGAATCCCCACTGACTGCCGAGAAGCGCGCTAACCAGAGCGGCCAGGAGTTCGGTAAAGAATGCGGCGCCGGGCTTGCGAATAATCAGTGCGCCCAACACGCCCGCAATCAGCCACGGTCCGTTGAGCACGCCGACGAATCCGGGGAGCACTCCCAATACGACCGACAGCGGCGCCCACGCGAGACCCCAGGCCCAAAACACGACGCCAACGACGACGGCGAGTATTGCTGCGGTGACGATGTCAACGACGCGCCAGCGATAACGAGGTCGGACACCCGATCGCCCCACTGACTTAGCTCCGGCAGATTTCTTTTGTTGTGCGTTCATTTGGCGCGCCCTTCGTGATGGGCACGGGGTGTTCAAGAGGTCTACTCCCTAACGCTGGCATGACCCAGATCAGGTTCGACGGTCGAGCACCCGATGTGCTCCTCTCAGCCCGGTGATGCCGGACTCCCGTGTTCAGTCGACTCTACTCGCCCCGCGAGCTGCGCACATTAGTCACTTGATTCGCCGATGCGGGCAGACAAGTCATTTCGCTTGATCAACGACGCCGGCCTGACCGCGTCATCACCGAACTTTGCCGACACGTCGTCAATGGCGTTCTCCACGTCGGTCCACGCCTCGTCTGCGTCACTCCATAAGCCGAGTGGCGCTGAGCCCGAATCGATGAGATTGGATGCGCGAACGCTGAGCAAGCGAACGCCTAAGTCGCGCGGATTGAACTCCGAAAACAGCTCCAACGCGACGTTCAGAATTTCGCGGCCGGTCTGGGTGGGTTGCTGCAGAGTTGTGGATCGCGAGACGCTCTGAAAATTGGCGAAGGTGACACCGATCGAAATCGTGCGCGCGTCGAGGCCCGCTTCGCGCAGCGAACGCGCAACACGATCGCTTTGGCTCAACATGAGTGCGCGGATTGTGTTCATGTCGTTGACATCGGAATCGAAGGTGTGCGCTCGACTGATGCTCTTCTCTCGCGCCCGCGCTAAAACAGGTCGGTCATCGCGACCGTTGGCGAGCTCGTGTAAGTGGCGACCAACGCCGTCGCCCAATGCCGAGACCAGCGACTGTTGTGGAGTTTCGGCGATGTCGGCCACGGTGCGAATTCCGCGGCGCTCGAGTACCTTGGCGGTTTGCGGCCCGACACCCCACAGAGCGCGAATGGGCAGCGGGTGCAGAAACTCGAGCACGCGGTCGGCCTCGATTTCGAGCATGCCGTCGGGTTTGCACGACTGCGAGGCGAGCTTGGCGATGAACTTCGTGGTGGCGATGCCCACCGAGCAGGTGAGCCCTGTTTCGTCGAGAACGCGTCGACGAATCTCGGATGCGATGAACGGACCATCGCCGATTGCGCGACGTGCACCACTCACATCGAGAAAAGCCTCGTCGATGCTGAGCGGTTCGACCGTGGGTGTAAACGAACGAAAGATGTCCATCACCAGGCGCGAGTAGTGCTGGTACTTGGCAAAGTGCGGCTCGAGCACAATCACGTGCGGGCAGAGGCGTCGGGCCATGGTGAGCGACATTGCGCTACGGATGCCCAACGCACGAGCTTCGTACGTTGCGCTCGTGACCACCGAGCGCGCCGAATCGTGCGCAACGACCGCGGGCTTGCCGCGCGCATCCGGCCGGTCAAGAAGTTCGACGGAAGCAAAAAAGGCATCCATGTCCACGTGCAAAATCACGGGCGACGGTGACGAACCGTTGTGCTCTTGCGGGTTCCCCGCTAACGGCGAGGTCATGCCATGTCGCTTAGTTGCGGCGGCTCAGGATGTTGATTGGGATGACCAACGCGATCAAGTTCACGATGATGCCAGCGAAGAACACCCATGCGGCCTGCGACTCGGGCACCTGAAAAGCGAGTCCAAACAGGTAGAAGCCTCCATAGAAGAATGCACCGGCGACAAGAAAAGCGATGATGTTGAGCATTGGGTTTCTCCCGAGGAAATCGAACTTAGCGTCAGCTTATCGCACGATTTTCTCGTTGCCTGCGAGGCGCTGAGCGATCCAAATCGGCACGATAGACACCGCGATCATCACGACGGCGATGACCGAGACGATGGGAGCTTGGGCCGGGCGGAACATATTGTCGAGGATGAAGATCGGCAACGTTGTCACGCCAACGCCCGCGGTGAAGGTTGTCACGATGATTTCGTCAAAGCTGAGCGCGAACGCCAGCAGGCCTCCGGCGAAAAGCGCCGAGCGCAACTGCGGGAACGTCACGAGACGGAACGTCGTCCATACGCCGGCACCCAAATCCGCGGATGCTTCCTCGAGGTTTGTCCCCATGCGGCGAAGTCGAGCGATGACGTTGTTGAACACGGTGACAACGCAGAAGGTTGCGTGTGCGATCACGATTGTCCAGATGGATAGCGGGACACCCATGATGGTGCGGAAGAAGTTGTTGAGAGCTATACCCGTGATGATTCCCGGCAACGCAATGGGAAGAATGACGAGCAAGCTGATGGCGTCGCGGCCGAAGAACGCAAATCGTTGCAACGCGAAACTGATCGCCGTGCCGAGAATGAGCGCAATGACAGTTGCGATGAGCCCGACCTGAACACTGGTTGCAACTGCCTCCAGCGCGCCCTGGCTTTGAAACGCCTTGCCCCACCAATCGGTCGTGAACCCGGGCGGTGGCCACGAGAGGCTTTGGCTGGTCGAGAACGAGTTCACCAACACCACGAGCAACGGAATGTAAACGAGCACCAAAACGAGTCCGGTTGCAAGCCCGAGCGTTGAACGGGCGAATCTACTGAGCTTCATCGCATCCGCCTACAGGTTGTCCAGCGCGCCCGTGCGCCGCACGGCGAACAGGTATCCGAAAATGATGACGATGGGAATCAGTGCGACAGCTGCGGCGAGTGGCAGGTTGTTCGCGGTTCCGACATTTGTGTAGACCAGGTTTCCGAGCATCTGGCTCGCGCCACCGACGATGTTGACCGTGATGTAGTCGCCGAGGGAGAGACAGAAACTGAAGATGGATCCGGCAATAATGGCCGGCAAAATCATGGGAAAAACAATGTGGCGGATGCTCGCCCACGACTTTGCGCCGAGGTCGCTCGAGGCTTCGATGAGTGAGTCGGGTACGCGCTCAAGTCCGGCGTAAATCGGCAAAATGACGTAGGGCAACCACAGGTACGAGAGCGTGATGATGGTTGCCGTGATTCCGTAACCGGGACCCTCGATGCCGAACGGGTTGAGAAACCACTGCAGGATGCCCTCCCCCGACATCACTGAGCGCCACGCGTAAACCTTGACAAGGTAACTCGCCCAGAGCGGCATGAGCACGGCAATCACGAGGATGCGTTGCATGCGCGGACTCGCGATTTTCGCCATATAGAAGGCGATGGGCAAAGCGAGCGCGATATCAATGATGGTCACCGCGATGGCAACACCCAGTGTGCGCAATGTGACGGCGTGGTAGAGCTCGCCGGTCACAACAGTGACGATGTTGTTGAGTGTCCAGTCGATGCGGATCTCACCGGTGAAGCCATCTACCTGCCAGAAAGCAGTGATGAGCAAAGCGACGAGAGCAACGATGTAGACGACCACGAGCCACGTCAGTGGAGCAGCAATGAGCAGTCCGAGACGTGTGCGTGGATGTGAAGACAAGAACACAGACCCGCGACGGGCAACGGTATCCCGAATTTGGGGTACCGCTGCCGCGTCGCGTCGTGACATCACGTCACTGGCCTTGTTCATGTGTGGGTGTTATCCCTTGATTTCCTGCCACGCGGCAGTCCATGCCGTGTAGTCGGTGCACGTGACATCGGTGCGACCATCGAGGCAGACTGTCGTCGGGGTCGTCCAGTACCACAGCTTGTTGGCGAACTCTTCATCACCGGCGTTGAATGCGTCACAGTCGGTGCGGAAATCACACGCAGCTGCGCTCGAAGGAGCCTCGCCGAACCAACCCGTTGCGGCAGCGTTTGCCTCGGGGCTAGCGATGTAGTCGAGCCATGCGTATGCACAGTTCACGTTCTTAGCAGCCGAAGCGACCATCCACGTGTCCGACCAACCCGTCGCACCCTCATCGGGCAGGATTGCCTTTACAGCGGTGGGCTGAGCGAGGTAGTTCACGATGACCTGCCAGGTGGTGGTTGCAACAGTGTCGCCCGAGTCAAGAGCCGAGATGGCCTTGAGGTAGTCCGACCAGTACTCGCCAACATTGACGCGCTGAACCTTGAGCAGGTCAACGGCTGCAGCGAGCTGCGTCTCGTCGAGCGAGTAAGGGTTCGTGATGCCGAGCTCTGGCTGAGTGTTCATCAGGTAGAGCGCAGCATCGGCGATGTAGATCGGCGAGTCGTAAGCCGAGATCTTGCCCTTGTAGGGCGAGTCTGCAGCGAAGACGACATCCCACGAGGTGGGAGCCGGGCTGACAACGTCGGAGTTGTAGGCCAACAGGTTGGCGCCATAACCGTGAGGAATACCGTAGCTCTGGCCGTCTACCGAGTTCCACTGCTGGTTCTTGAGGAACTCGTAGATGCCTGCGTAGTTGGGGATGAGGTCGGTGTTCACCGGAGCAACATCTCCACCTGCGATGAGACGAAGAGTTGCGTCACCCGAAGCGGCAACGACGTCGTACTCGCCAGTCTTCATGAGGCTGACCGCCTCATCTGAGGTGCCGTATGTCTTGGAGTTGACGACACAGCCAGTTGCCTCGGTGAACGGAGTCACCCAGTCAACGGTTGGGTCGTTGGTGCCATCTTCGACGTAGCCAGGCCACGCGAGGATGTTTACCTGACCCTCGTTCTCGCCAAGCTGCTCGAGCATGGCGCCCGACGAGTCACCCGAGCCTGACGCGCCACAGGCGGTCAGAGCGACGAGCGATGCGGCGGCAAGGAGTCCAAGGCCAGTGGCCTTGATACCTTTCGCTTTCATCATTTTGTTGCCTCTTTCTTTTTCTTGTTGTGAAGGGATTTCGGGTTCTTGAATTTCTATGCGGAGAGCGTCACAACATCGGTGGCCGACCAGGTCACGACGACCTTCTGCCCACGAAGCTTGTCGGCGTTCGGATTCTCATCATTAGAAACAATGACATTCACTCGCTGGCCTGCGTCGAGATCCACGACGACACGCGTGTTGCTTCCGACATAAATGGTTTCGACGACTGAACCACTCGCGCTGTTCGCACCTGCCTTGGCGCCGGACTTGACATCCATGCGCTCAGGACGAATCGAGAAGGCACCAGCCTTGCCGACGACGGCTCTGGCGATGTCGCCGGTGAACACGTTCGCCGTGCCGACAAAGTCTGCGACGAAGGAATTGCTCGGTGCTTCGTAGATCTCGCGAGGGGTGCCGAGTTGCACGATTCGACCCTCGGAGAACACTGCGATGCGATCGCTCAACGTCAGAGCTTCTTCTTGGTCGTGAGTGACGAAGATGAAGGTGATGCCCAGGCTGCGCTGGATTTCTTTGAGCTCAACCTGCATCTGTTCGCGCAGCTTGAGGTCGAGTGCACCGAGCGGCTCATCGAGAAGCAAGACCTTCGGCTGAACAACCGTGGCGCGAGCCAGAGCAACGCGCTGACGTTGTCCGCCCGAAAGCTGAGATGGCTTGCGGTCACCCAGACCCGCCAAGCGCACGGTCTCGAGCGCGGCATCCGCCCGCTCGTTTCGTTCTTTCTTGCCCATGCCCCGCACGCGCAATCCGTAGGCAACGTTGTCGCGCACGTTCATGTGCGGAAACAGCGCGTAGTCCTGGAAGACGGTGTTCACGTCGCGGTCGAACGGAGCCTTTGCGGTGACGTCATCGCCAAAGAGTTCAATCGTGCCGGAGGTCGGTTTTTCGAAGCCGGCAATGAGACGCAACACGGTGGTCTTGCCTGACCCAGATGGGCCAAGCATGGAAAAGAACTCACCAGGAGCTACATCAAGATTGACTCCGTCAACGGCGTGAACGGATCCGAACGACTTGGTCAACGTCGACAGTCGAATTGCGGGGGCTGTGGTCACAGCTCATACCTCCTGTGTGGTGCCTGCCAATACAACCACAAGTCGTACGGCGAGCAAGAGGCATGATTGTTACGAAAAGGACACAAAGTGCCCTATTTGCCAACGGATTCCGTGTTATTCAGTCCAAAAACAGGGGTTTACACCTGTTTTGCGCGCTCGAGCACGAGCTCACGCACGCGACCCGCGTCGGCCGTGCCACCCATCGCCTTCATGACGGCACCGATGACGGCACCCGCGGCCTGCACTTTGCCGTCACGAATTTTCTCGAGCACGTCAGGCTGGGCCAAGAGCGCTTCGTCGATTGCGGCGATCAGCGCGCCGTCATCCGAGACAACCGCGAGGCCCTTCGTCGCCACGATGTCGCGAGGCGAACCTTCACCGGCGATCACAAACTCGAGCACCTGTCGGGCGAGGCGGTCGTTCAATGCGCCCTCGTCGACGAGCTGCTGCAGCTCTGCGATTTGCGCGGCCGTAACCAGTTCGGCCGGTTCAACATTCTTGATGTTGGCCAGACGTGCGACCTCACCGGTCCACCACTTTCGCGCCGACTGCGGTGCCGCACCGGCAGCCACCGTCTCGGTGATTTCGACGAGGAGGCCGGAGTTGACGACATCCTGGAATTCAAGGTCACTGAATCCCCAGTCAGCCTTCAGGCGACGGCGACGCTCGGCCGGCTTCTCGGGCAACGCCGCACGAAGTTCTTCAATCAGTTCGGGTGCCGGAACGACCGGGAGCAGGTCGGGCTCCGGAAAGTACCGGTAATCATCGGCGTCTGACTTTGGACGACCGGGTGACGTCGTGCCCGTGTCTTCGTGCCAGTGTCGCGTCTCTTGAGTGATCGTTCCGCCGTCGGCAAGAATCGCGGCCTGACGCTGAATCTCGTATCGCACCGCGCGTTCGACGCTACGCAACGAGTTGACGTTCTTTGTTTCGGTGCGTGTGCCGAGCTTTTCTTGGCCGTGCGGGCGCAGCGAGACGTTGGCGTCGCAACGCAGGTTGCCGCGCTCCATGCGGGCATCCGAGATGCCCAGTGCCACGACGATGTCGCGAATCGTTGCGACATACGCCTTGGCGAGTTCTGGGGCATCCGCTGCCGCACCAAAAATCGGCTTGGTCACAATCTCGACGAGAGGCACACCGGCGCGGTTGTAATCGACGAGTGAGTAATCAGCACCCTGGATGCGCCCGGTCGAGCCGCCCACGTGCGTGAGCTTTCCGGCGTCTTCTTCCATGTGTGCGCGCTCGATGGGAATCGTGAACGACCGACCATCGGCGAGCTCGATCTCTACTTCGCCTTCAAACGCAATCGGTTCGTCGTACTGCGAGATTTGGTAGTTCTTGGGTGTGTCGGGGTAGAAGTAGTTCTTGCGAGCGAAGCGACTCGTGGGTGCGATCGAGCAACCGAGCGCGAGACCGAGACTGATCGAGTAACGAATCGCCTGTTCGTTGACCACCGGGAGCGAACCCGGCAGACCGAGGCACGTCGGCGTGATGTTTGTGTTCGGGTCGCCACCGAAGAAGTTGGGGGCAGCCGAGAACATCTTGGTTTTGGTCGAGAGTTCGACGTGCACCTCGAAACCGAGAACGGGCTCGAACATCTCGAGCGCCTTGTCGAAGTCCATGAGTTTTGCTTTAGCCATTAGCGCGTCCCTCCCGTCAGAGCGGGTGCTTTGTCGAGAATCGAGCCGCCCCACTTCGACGCGAGCAGCGCTTCGAGCGCCCCGCCGACGTTGTACAGGCGAGCATCTTCACGAGCCGGTGCCAAGAACTGGATTCCAACGGGCAGTCCGTCTTCGTCGGCCAGACCTGCGGGCAGGCTGATGCCCGGAATGCCCGCGAGGTTTGCCGGGATCGTTGCGATGTCACCACGCCACATGGCGAGTGGGTCATCCAATTGCTCACCGAGCTTCCAGGCAGTGGTGGGAGCCGTGGGCGATGCGAGCACGTCGACGTTGGCGAAGGCGGCGGTGAAGTCGCGTTGCACGAGTGTGCGAACGCGTTGCGCGCTGCCGTAGTAGGCGTCGTAGTAGCCGGCCGACAGGGCGTAGGTGCCCAGAATGATTCGGCGCTTAACCTCATCACCGAAGCCTGCTTCGCGCGTGGCCGACATGACCTGCTCAACCGTGCCGCCGCCAACGGGGTTGACCCGCAGGCCAAAACGCACCGAGTCGAACTTGGCAAGGTTGCTCGATGCTTCGGCGGGCAAGATCAGGTAGTAGGCAGCAACCGCGTAGGCGAGCGACGGCAAGCTGACAGGAACAATCTCGGCACCCTCGGCCTTGAGCAGTTCGAGCGACTCGTGGAATCGCGCGAGCACGCCGGGCTGGAATCCGTCGCCGTCGAGTTCGGTCATGACACCGATGCGCAATCCCGTGACGTTCGCCTTGCGCACGGCGTCGGCCATCGACGGCCACTCCTGCTTGAGCGAGGTCGAGTCGTGAGGGTCGTGACCGGCGATCACGTCGTGCAGAAGTGCCGTGTCGAGAACCGTGCGCGCGACAGGGCCGATTTGGTCGAGGCTGGATGCGAGAGCAATGGCGCCGTAGCGACTGACTCCCCCATAAGTTGGCTTGACGCCGACGGTGCCGGTGATGTGGGCGGGCTGACGAATCGAGCCGCCCGTGTCAGACCCGAGCGCGAGAGGCGCTTCGAACGCGGCAACGGCCGCGGCCGAACCTCCGCCGGAACCACCAGGGATGCGATCGAGGTCCCACGGGTTGCGCGTCGGGCCGTAGGCCGAGTGTTCGGTTGACGAGCCCATGGCGAACTCGTCCATGTTGGTCTTTCCGAGCGGAACGAGCCCGGCCTCACGAATCTTGGTGACGGGCGTCGCGTCGTACGGGCTCATCCAACCTTCAAGAATCTTCGATCCACTCGTGGAGGGCATGTCGGTCGTGACGAGCACATCCTTGATGGCAATCGGCACACCGTCGAGCGCGCCGGCGGGTGTGCCGGCCTTGCGGCGGGCATCGGATGCCTTGGCAGCGTCGAGCGACACCTGGGGGTTCACGTGCAGAAACGCGTGCACGTCACCGTCCACCGCAGCGATGCGGTCGAGGTGGGCCTGCGTGACTTCGACCGACGTTGTGTCGCCAGAGGCCAGTGCTGCAGCGAGGTCAGCCGCGGTGAGACGAGTGAGGTCAGACATTACTGCTCCTCCCCCAAGATGGCGGAAACCTTGAAGCGGCTACCGTCGTGCTCGGGCGCGCTGGCAAGAGCCTGCTCGGTGGTGAGCACGTCACCAACCACATCGGCGCGAAACACGTTCTCGAGCGGAATCGGGTGGCTCGTCGCGGGAACATCCGGCGTTGCGACTTCACTGACGGATGCGACCACATCGACAATCTGGCGAAGTTCACCCGTGAGGTGTTCAATTTCGCTGTCGGTGAGGTCGATGCGGGCGAGTCCGGCGAGGTGGCGCACGGTTTCAGCAGAAATGTCAGACACAAGCCCCAAGTTTAGGCGCGACTAGACAGCGCTGGGACCGCCCGCGAGCAGTCGCGTGAATCCGGCTGCGTCGAGCACAGGAATGCCGAGCTCTTCAGCTTTCGTGAGCTTGCTTCCGGCACCGGGGCCAGCCGCGACAAAGTCTGTCTTCTTTGACACGCTGGATGACGGCTTACCACCGGCCGCGAGAATCGCTTCCTCTGCGCCCTCGCGCGTGTATCCCTCGAGTGACCCCGTGGCCACAATCACGAGACCGGCACACGGACCCGTCGCCTCGCCGGCCGCGCCCGGCCCGGTGTGGCCCGGTGTCGACCACTGCACACCAGCACGCGCCCACTCGTCGACGATGTCTCGATGCCAGTCGACCTCGAACCACGACAAGATCGACTCGGCGATGACCGAGCCCACTCCGTCTACGGCTGCGAGATCGTCGACGGATGCTGTGCGGATCGCATCCAGTGAACCGAAGTGACTTGCCAGTGCTCGGGCCGCAACCGGCCCGACGTGACGGATGTTGAGCGACACCAGCAGTCGCGCAAGCGGCTTTGTCTTGGCCGTCTCGAGATTTGCCAGCAGTTCGGTTGCGTTCTTCGACGCGCTGCCATCGGCGTTGCGAAAGTAATCAACCGCGAGCAGGTCGTCGAGGTTCAGCGCGAACAAGCGGGCTTCGGTTTCGAGCGGAGGGTTTGATCCGTCGGCTGATTTGTTGGTCAACGCTGCGGCGGCAACTTCGCCCAACTTCTCGATGTCGAGACCTCCGCGACTGCCGATGTGCTCGACGCGCCCGCGAACCTGGGCGGGGCAACTGCGCGCGTTCGGGCAGCGCAGGTCCACGTCATCCGCTGACGCCGGAGCCAAAGTGGCACCACACTCGGGGCACGTTGTCGGCATCACGAACGGACGCTCAGCGCCGGTGCGCAGTTCGAGCACGGGTCCGAGCACCTCCGGGATAACGTCTCCGGCCTTGCGCAACACAATGGTGTCGCCTATAAGAACACCCTTTGCCTTGACCACGTCTTGGTTGTGCAGGGTGGCAAACTCGACCGTCGAGCCGGCCACGCGCACGGGTTCAACCACCGCATACGGGGTGGCCCGGCCGGTGCGGCCAACGGAGACGCGCACATCCAGCAGTTTGGTATTGACCTGCTCGGGCGGGTACTTGTAGGCAATCGCCCAGCGCGGAGCGCGACTGGTGCTGCCGAGTTCGTCGTGCAACGCGAGTTCGTCGACCTTGACGACGATGCCGTCGATCTCGTGTTCAACCGAGTGGCGGTCGCGACCTTGTCTTTCGATGAACACCCACGCCTTGTCGGCCGAGTCGACGACAGTGAAGTGCGATGAGATTGGCAACCCCCACTCGCGCAGAAGTTCGTAGGTGGCCGACTGTGATGGCACAGGGGCGTCCGCCCATGCACCGATACCGGGCA
>WLDR01000090.1 GCA_009704705.1 Actinomycetota bacterium
AATACTCGGTAACCAGATACGGGCGTCCGTCGGTTGAGATTCCCGAGGCGTGCACAGTCAAAATTGACGGGTGTGCGCCGAGCGCAGCCATGATGTCTGCTTCCGAGTTGAACGCCGCCACCACGCTGGGGTTGACCACTCCATCGAGCAAGACCTTTACGGCGACATCACGTCGCGGGCGCTCTTGGCTGTACAGGTGAACGTCGGCAAAGCCGCCGGTACCCAGCACGCGCAGGTGCGTAAACCCGGGAATCGACGGTGCGGGGGCAGGCATTCGTGTTGCCATCGCGAACACCTCCCTTTTTCACCGCATAGACCTTTACAGGCTACGGCTTGTCTGTGCGCATCCCCGGGAGTTCTCCCGCTTGTCACACGAAACGTTCAGCGAGCAAACGGCACGGATTAGCCCAGCATGAAATCGGCCGCCGCCATGGCGTGAAGTCGTGCCGTGGGAAAGTAGGGGACAGATACGTCGTGTTCTTGGATGAGGAGCTCGACTTCGGTGCAACCCGCAATGACACCTTTCGCACCTCGGTCGACGCATCGAGCGATGATGTCGAGGTATTCGCTCCGCGACTGCTCTGTGACCACTCCCCGCACCAGCTCCTCGTAGATGATGTCGTGCACCCTTGTTCGGTCGGGCTCATCCGGGACAATCACGGTTAGCCCAAACCGATCTCGAAGTCGGCCTGCGTAAAAATCGTGCTCCATCGTGTACCTCGTGCCGAGAAGGGCCACTTCACTCACGTTTGCATCGCGAACGGCGTGAGCTGTGACATCGGCGATGTGAATGAGGGGCACCGAGATCTCGGTCTGAATTTGATCAGCAAGCATGTGCATTGTGTTCGTGCAAATCACAATGGCTTCTGCCCCACCCGCGACGAGATTCTTTGCCGCTGCAGCGAGCGTGCGACCGGCTTCATCCCATCGACCGGTCTCTTGCAACTCTTCGATGTCAGCGAAATTGAATGATCGAATCAGTAAGTCTGCAGACGCGGTACCGCCGAGGCGTTCTCGAACAATTGTGTTGATTGCCCGTTCATACTCAATCGACGATTCCCACGACATTCCACCGAGCAACCCCAACATCTTCATAATCACCACGCTAACAAAAGCGAAGCGGGCCTCACCGTTAGGCAAGACCCGCTTCACATTCGCTCAAAGCGACTAGTTGTACTCTCCCGAGAAGTCGTCGTTCGAGAACGAGTCGAACTCAACAAAGCTGAGGTCGTTCTCGTTGAAGTCCGCGTCGGTTGCGAAGATGCGGTTCGGGTAACGCTCCGCCTTCGCCTCCTCGGTGGCTTCGACCGACACCGCGCGGTAGCGGGTCAGACCCGTTCCGGCTGGGATCAGCTTTCCGATGATGACGTTCTCCTTCAGACCAACCAGCGGGTCCTTCTTGCCATCCATGGCCGCCTGCGTCAGAACGCGGGTGGTCTCCTGGAACGACGCGGCCGAGAGCCACGACTCGGTTGCCAGCGACGCCTTGGTGATACCCATGACTTCCTGACGAGCCGAAGCCGTCTTCTTGCCCTCAAGCAGTGCCTGACGGTTGATTTCGGTGTAACGGATGCGGTCAACAACCTCACCCGGAAGAAGCTCGGTGTCACCCTGGTCGACGACGGTGACCTTCTTGAGCATCTGACGAACGATGACCTCGATGTGCTTGTCGTGCACGGTCACACCCTGCGAGCGGTAGGTTCCCTGAACTTCGCTCACCAAGAAGCGCTGAACGTCGCGAACCTGCTGAACACGCATGATGTCCTTGGGGTCACGCGTACCGGTGATGAGCTGCTGTCCGAGTTCGACGTGGTCGCCATCCTCAACGAGCAGTGACGCACGCTTGAGCACAGGGTACGGAATCGGCTCGTCACCATTGTCGGGAGTGAGGATGATCTTTCGAGTCTTCTCCGTCTCTTCAATGGCAATGCGACCAGCGGCGGCGGCAATCGGAGCAGCACCCTTGGGGGTACGAGCCTCGAAGAGCTCCTGCACGCGGGGCAGACCCTGCGTGATGTCGTCAGCCGAAGCCGATCCACCGGTGTGGAAGGTACGCATCGTGAGCTGCGTTCCGGGCTCACCAATCGACTGGGCCGCGATGATACCGACGGCCTCACCGATGTCGACGAGCTTTCCGGTTGCGAGCGAGCGTCCGTAACATGCGGCACACACACCCGAGGTCGACTCACAGGTCAGCACGGAGCGAACCTTGATCTCGTCGACGTTGGCGGCGACGAGTGCGTCAATCATGACATCACCGATGTCGGTGCCAGCCGTTGCGATGACCTTGCCCTTGGCGTCGAGTGCATCTTCGGAGAGGCTGCGCGCGAAGACCGAGTTCTCAACGTTCTCGTCCTTGACCAGACCACCGTTGGCATCGCGAACGATGTTGCCGGCCTTGTCCATCTCAACGATCTTGACGTCGAGGCCCTTGGTCGTGCCACAGTCTTCTTCGCGGATGATGACATCCTGCGCCACGTCGACGAGACGACGGGTCAAGTAACCCGAGTCAGCGGTACGAAGAGCGGTGTCAGCGAGACCCTTACGGGCACCGTGCGTTGCGATGAAGTACTCGGCAACCGACAGACCTTCACGGTAGCTCGAGATGATCGGGCGAGGGATAATCTCACCCTTCGGGTTGTTCACCAGACCACGCATACCGGCGATGTTGCGAACCTGCAGCCAGTTACCGCGAGCACCCGACGTCACCATGCGGTTGATGGTGTTGTCTGCAGGGAAGTTGTCGCGCATGGCCTGAGCAACTTCAGCAGTGGCCTCGGTCCAAATCTGGATGAGTTCCTGCTTGCGCTCGAGGTCGGTGATGAGACCCTTCTCGAATTCGCCCTGAACCTTGGCGGCCTTCTTTTCGTAGACCTCCACAATCTTGCGCTTGTTCGGCGGGGTGAGGATGTCGGAGAGTGCCACCGTGACGCCCGAACGGGTCGCCCAGTAGAAACCGGCGTCCTTGATCTTGTCGAGTGTTGCGGCAACAACCGTCTTCGGGAAGCGCTCTGCGAGGTCGTTGACGATCCTCGAGATGGTGCCCTTGTCAGCCACATCAAACACGAACGGGTAGTTCTCCGGAAGCGACTCGTTGAAGAGTGCCTGACCCAGGGTCGAGACAACCATCATCGAACCGTCGGTCAGCGGCGTAACGCGCTTGACGGTGACCGTTGCCGGGTTCTTGAGGCTCGTCTTGAATTCCACGTCTTCGGCGAGGTCGGCATCGGCGAACATCGTGTTGTCAATGCGGATGCGCGCGACGGCGTTGAGGTCGAGCTTGCCTTCGTCCTTTGCCAGAATCGCTTCGGCGACCGAGTGGAACTGACGACCAAAACCGGTCGCGCCATCCTTGATCGTGGTCATGTGGTGCAGACCGATGATCATGTCCTGAGTCGGAAGAGTCACGGGGCGACCATCCGACGGCTTGAGGATGTTGTTCGACGCGAGCATGAGCACGCGAGCCTCCGCCTGTGCCTCCACCGAAAGCGGAAGGTGCACGGCCATCTGGTCACCGTCGAAGTCAGCGTTGAACGCAGCACAGACGAGCGGGTGAAGCTGGATGGCCTTACCCTCAACGAGCTGCGGTTCGAACGCCTGGATTCCGAGGCGGTGGAGCGTGGGTGCGCGGTTCAGCAGAACCGGGCGCTCACGGATGATCTCCTCGAGCACATCCCACACCTGTGGGCGGCTGCGCTCAACCATGCGCTTTGCGCTCTTGATGTTCTGCGCGTGCTGCAGGTCGATGAGGCGCTTGATGACAAACGGCTTGAACAGCTCGAGAGCCATCTGCTTGGGCAGACCACACTGGTGCAACTTGAGCTGCGGACCAACGACGATAACCGAACGACCCGAGTAGTCAACGCGCTTTCCGAGCAGGTTCTGACGGAAACGACCCTGCTTACCCTTGAGCATGTCAGAGAGCGACTTGAGGGCGCGGTTACCCGTTCCCGTGACCGGACGTCCACGACGGCCGTTGTCGAACAGTGCGTCAACGGCTTCTTGAAGCATGCGCTTCTCGTTGTTGACGATGATCTCGGGGGCGCCGAGGTCAAGCAGACGACGGAGACGGTTGTTGCGGTTGATCACGCGACGGTACAAGTCGTTGAGGTCGGACGTCGCGAAACGTCCGCCGTCGAGCTGAACCATCGGGCGAAGCTCCGGCGGAATCACCGGCACAACGTCAAGAACCATGGCGGCTGGCGACTTACCCGTGGTGAGGAAGGCGCTGACAACACGGAGGCGCTTAATCGCACGGATCTTGCGCTGTCCCTTGCCGTTAGAGATTTCGTCACGAAGCTTGTTGGCTTCGCCCACGAGGTCGAACGACTCGAGACGCTTCTTGATTGCCTCAGCACCCATGAACGCTTCGAAGTAGTCGCCGTAACGGTCGACGAGCTCGAGGAAGACGGTGTCTTCCTGCTTGAGGTCGCCCACCTTGAGGTTACGGAAGTCATCCCACACGCGCTCGAGACGAGCAATCTCATCGTCGATTGACTTGCGGATCTGACCCATTTCCTTCTCGGCCGAGTCCTTGACGCGACGCTTCTGGTCGCTCTTGGCGCCTTCGGCTTCGAGCGCTTCGAGGTCCTTCTCGAGACGAGTCATGCGGTCGGCGATGCGAGCATCGCGCTGACCTTCGAGGGTCTTGAGTTCGAGGCGAAGCTCGTTCTCGAGACCGGGCATGTCAGCGTGACGGCCATCCTGGTCAATGTCGATGACCATGTAGGCGGCGAAGTAGATGACCTTTTCGAGGTCCTTCGGTGCCATGTCGAGGAGGTAACCGAGGCGGCTCGGAACACCCTTGAAGTACCAGATGTGCGTAACCGGAGCGGCGAGCTCGATGTGGCCCATGCGCTCACGGCGCACCGACGACTTCGTGACCTCAACGCCACAGCGCTCACAAACGATGCCCTTGAAGCGAACACGCTTGTACTTGCCGCACGAGCATTCCCAGTCACGCGACGGTCCGAAGATCTGCTCTCCGAAGAGGCCATCCTTCTCGGGCTTCAGCGTGCGGTAGTTGATGGTTTCTGGCTTCTTGACCTCACCGTGCGACCAACGACGAATGTCGTCGGCAGTGGCCAGACCGATGCGAAGCTGATCGAAAGTGTTTGCGTCAAACACGTTAACTCTTTTCCTTGATTCTTGTCTGGTCTGGCTTAGATCTCGTCGATTGACGAAGTCTCGAGCCGGGAAATGTTGATGCCGAGTTCTTCGGCGGCGCGGTATGCCTCGTCGTCAGTGTCGCGAAGGCTCACAACGTTGTCGTTTGCGTCGAGAACCTCGACGTTCAAACACAGCGACTGCATTTCCTTCATCAGAACCTTGAACGATTCGGGGATGCCCGGCTCCTGGATGTTCTCGCCCTTGACGATCGCTTCGTACACCTTCACGCGGCCGACGATGTCGTCCGACTTGATGGTGAGAAGCTCCTGGAGTGCGTAGGCGGCACCATATGCCTCGAGTGCCCACACCTCCATCTCACCGAAGCGCTGTCCACCGAACTGTGCTTTACCACCGAGCGGCTGCTGGGTGATCATCGAGTACGGACCGGTCGAACGAGCGTGAATCTTGTCGTCGACGAGGTGGTGCAGCTTCAGGATGTACATGTAGCCGACCGACACGGGCTCAGGGAACGGCTCACCAGAACGGCCGTCGAACAGACGTGCCTTTCCACTTGAGCCGATGAGGCGCATTCCGTCACGCGTGGGGAGCGTCGAGTCAAGCAGACCGGCGATTTCATCCTCGAGTGCACCGTCGAAAACCGGCGTTGCCACCTTGGTTCCGGGAGCAGCTTCGCGAGCAACCTCGGGGAGCTTCGCTGACCACGTCGGGTTGCCCTCGACCTTCCAGCCCTGCTTCGCAATCCAACCGAGGTGCGTCTCGAGCACCTGACCGAAGTTCATGCGACCGGGGATACCGAGCGGGTTGAGCACAACATCCACCGGCGTGCCGTCTTCGAGGAACGGCATGTCTTCCACCGGAAGAATCTTGGCGATAACACCCTTGTTTCCGTGGCGACCAGCGAGCTTGTCACCTTCGGTGATCTTGCGCTTCTGGGCGATGTAGACAACAACGCGCTGGTTGACACCCGAACCGAGTTCGTCTTCGTCGTTCTCGGCGTCGAACACCTTGACCGCGATGACCGTTC
>WLDR01000091.1 GCA_009704705.1 Actinomycetota bacterium
ACTGGCGCACTTGATGAACTCGACGACGAGATTGCGCTTGCGCGATCGACTGCCCTTCGCGCGAGTCTCGAAGAGTATGACCTTGAAGACGACGACTTCGACATTCTCGAGGCCGTTACCGAGAATCCGGATGAAATCACTTACCTTCCGGCGTTGCCGGTTCTCGCAGTGGTGGGTCGACCCAACGTCGGAAAATCCGCCCTGGTGAACCGCATCCTGGGCCGTCGTGAAGCTGTGGTCGAAGACACGCCTGGCGTGACGCGTGACCGCGTTTCGTACAAGTCGGAATGGAACGAACGCAACTTCACGCTGGTCGACACGGGCGGATGGGAACCCGACGCGAAGGGCATCAACGCATCCGTTGCAGCTCAGGCCGAAGTAGCCATCGACCTTGCCGACGCAGTTCTCTTCGTTGTTGATGCCAATGTCGGAGCCACTGCGACAGACGAGCACGTCGTTCGCCTGCTGCGCAAGACCAAGATTCCTGTCTATTTGATTGCCAACAAAGTCGACGACATGCGGCAGGAGCCCAACGCGGCGGCGCTCTGGTCGCTCGGCCTCGGTGAACCGTACCCCGTCTCGGCACTTCACGGTCGTGGTGTTGCCGACATGCTCGACCTCGTCGTCGGTGCGTTGCCCGAAGTTTCCGCCGTTGCCAAACAAGAAGTTGGCGGTCCGCGTCGCGTTGCCATCATCGGTAGGCCAAACGTGGGCAAGTCGAGCCTGCTGAACAAGGCCGCCGGTGAAGAGCGCGTTGTCGTGAACGAAATGTCAGGCACGACCCGCGATCCGGTTGACGAGCAAGTTGAAATTGGCGGCAAGGTTTGGCGCTTCGTCGACACGGCGGGCATCCGTCGCCGTGTGCATCTGCAACACGGTGCAGACTTCTACGCCACGCTTCGCACGAGCGCGGCCCTTGAAAAAGCCGAGGTCGCCGTTGTTGTTCTTGACGTATCGGAACAAATCAGCGAGCAGGATGTGCGCATTATCGATCTCGTGCTCGAATCGGGTCGCGCGCTCGTTCTTGCCTTCAACAAGTGGGACCTTCTCGACGATGACCGTCGCCGCTACCTCGAACGCGAAATCGAACAGGACTTGGCGCACGTTGCGTGGGCTCCTCGAGTGAATATCTCCGCCCGAACCGGACGCCACCTCGAGAAGCTCGTGCCTGCTCTCGAGCTGGCGCTCGAATCGTGGGACACTCGCGTTGCCACCGGAAAGTTCAACGCGTTCTTGGCGGAACTCACAGCAGCGCATCCGCACCCCGTTCGTGGCGGCAAGCAGCCCCGCATCTTGTTCGGCACGCAAGCGTCGACGCGTCCGCCGACGTTCGTGCTCTTCACGACCGGATTCTTGGATGCCGGCTATCGTCGATTCATTCAGCGCCGGTTGCGCGAGGTGTTCGGCTTTGACGGAACACCGGTCAACGTCAACATGCGCGTGCGCGAGAAGCGGGCCCGCAAGTAATGACTCGGGTGCCCGATGGTCACGGGCCACAGGATTGGTCGCCGGATAACCCGGTGCCACCGCCCTTGCCGCCTGCGCACCTGCGGGATCCGGGCGATGCGTGGGTCTATGCGGAATCCGGACAGAAGTACTGGGGTGCTTTTGGCGCCGCCGGCGTGCTTGTCTGGCACCGCGACCACGGCGTTCTGTTGCAGCACCGCGCGGCGTGGAGTCACAACGGTGGCACGTGGGGGATTCCCGGGGGTGCACGCCGTCAGGGCGAAAATGCGGTCGCTGGCGCGCTTCGCGAGGCGCACGAGGAGGCCGGTGTTCCTCACGACGGTGTCACCGTGCTTCACGAATTCGTGGTGACCATGCCCGTCATCGACGGCGAGTGGACGTACACGACCGTCGTGGTTGAGGCACACGAGTGGTTCGAGCCATCGATCAACGACGCCGAGAGCATTGCCCTCGAATGGGTAGCAATCGATGAGGTGGATGC
Source organism: Actinomycetota bacterium (assembly GCA_009704705.1). Lineage (GTDB taxonomy): Bacteria > Actinomycetota > Actinomycetes > Actinomycetales > Microbacteriaceae > RFQD01. The sequence continues at coordinate 1,949 of WLDR01000091.1, forward strand.
GCGAGCGCTGCATCCCGGATTCGCTGCGTCCTGGCCCACACTGCGTCAATTCTTGGATGAGCAATCGCGCTAGGCTTTACGGGTGCCGAAAGGCGCTAGCCACGGGCTGTGGCGCAGCTTGGTAGCGCACTTGACTGGGGGTCAAGGGGTCGCAGGTTCAAATCCTGTCAGCCCGACAAACGACTGAATCCCGCCATTTGGCGGGATTCAGTCAGTTTCGGGTCTGTCGGCTGGGCCGACGCGGGACGAGTTTTTCGAGGTCAGATGTCGAGCTAAATTCGGTTAGCTCAATCCTTCGGTGAGGCACCGTATTTGTTGGCGCCGTTGTTGGAGTCCTCAATGGTGAACACCAGAAGAATGATGGCTCCGACAAACGGGACGAGACCAATCAGCGCCCACCAACCAGTTCTATTGGTGTCGTGAAGACGCCTAATGAGCACCGCTAATGCGGGGACTATTGTGGCGAAAATCCAGATGAGTCCAACAATGCCTCCGCCACCGTTAGCGATGAAGCGATTAACGTCGCCGTTCATGAGAGCGAAGTCAATGGCTGCTGTTGCCAGGTTGGCCAGAAACAAGAAGAGCTGGATGAACCAATACTCCGACCTGCGGGCTCGGGATTTGAAGTTTGCATAGTTTGACCAAAAGGCCTTAATCGCTGTTCCAAAACTCATTATTGAATCCTCTCTCTTTCTCAAGGATAAATCACCTCAAGAATATTGATGTGATCAGTTGCTGATTTCATGCCTCGCGCACAGCCGCAAAAGGAACGAAAATTGAGGCGAAATATGAGGCACAAGGTCGCAGGTTCAAAGCAGCGATCTGGGTGATTCTGCGGGCTCAAACCATCGTGACTTTCTCAATTGAGGTGGGGCAGACACCACTAGACCGCATGACGAAATTGGGTCCCCAGCTAACCTCAAGTCTCAAGAACCGTGTGAACGATGACGAGGTAGGATACCTAATGACGAGGAAAGCTATTGTGGCGGGAGCCGCAGTTCTCGGACTAGCTGCCGCTGTGCTTGCTGTCAGCCCTGCGTGGGCCGACGAAACAGAGGGATCCGCCAATACTAATTCGACACCTGCAGGTGCAAGTGTGACGTTCACGGTCACCAACCACACCGACCCCGCAGATTGGGACTGGTGTGATTTACAAACGGGACCCGGCTTTAGCATGACAATTTTGTTCTCGGCAAATATCGGAGGGGCCGACTTTGTGTTGCCATCTGGCTCAGACGGTCCGGGTGATCCGGGCATCGGTTCCTTCACGTGGAGCGCAGCGCCTTCCGAGACTGAATCCGTGACAGTGACCATTCCAGCTGATGCCGTTCCGGGAACCTATGACGTGATTCTGGGCTGTGTCACGCCAGGCCCCGACTATCTTCACCCAGTTGATGTCGCGCGACCCATCGAATTTTTTGAGATTACCGCTCCAGCGCCCGCACCAGCGCCCGCTCCCGATTCCGAATTGCCCACCACGGGATCTGACGCCACCGCAGCACTTTTCGCTGCGGGCATGGCTGGTATCGCGCTTGTGGCAGGTGCCGGAACAGTCGCACTGCGCCGTCGGGTAATCGCGAAGAAGTAATTTTGGCCATGACATTTCTCGCCACCCCGCGCTACAGGGTTACACCTGTGCGTTCTCTCAAGTTTGTTTTTTCATTCATTGGTGCCGCTCTGGTCGGCGCAACCACATTCGTCGCGTCGCCGGCACTGGCGCTAGATCCGCACATCCAATATGTCGAGTGCGGGAATGTTGGGTCCAATGAGCTTTACGGCGAAATTTATATTCAAGCCGGGCAGGATGTGACCTTCATCTTTAGCCCAGGAACCTGTCTTGAGGCTTATTGGAACGATTGGAATCCTGCCCTGTCCAATGACTTGGCATTGTTTGGCACTCTTGAGAGAACATTCGCCGCCGAGGATGTTGTTTTTGGAAACTTATTTAAGATTTTGTACGCTGACGGCGTTCATTTCGTCCAATTGAGGTTCCTCAACTTGTCGGCAGATCACACAGTCTCGTTCAACCCGAATGGTGGAACAGGCGCAATCCCACCTTCGACCGGGTCCGGAAGTCTCACGCTCCCGTCAAACACAATCACTCGAGACGATATGACCTTCATGGGGTGGGCTACTAGTCAAGCAAACGCTGATGCGGGAATCGTTGCATTCGCAGACGCGGCAACAATTAATGTTTCTTCAGACATCACGCTTTTTGCTGTCTGGAGTGCCAAGTCAGGCTCGGCCCTGGCTAGCACGGGAGCATCGAACGTCTGGCCTAGCGTGTTTCTCGCGGGTGGCATCATCTTGCTTGGTTGCGGGATGGTGTTTGCGCGCCGGCGTGCGAGGCGTTAGCGCACCAGCGGTATCAGTGCTTCGAGCTTCACGAGTTCACCGGCCTGCGTTCGCAACCAGCTCAGGCATAGGTCGTCAAAAATTTGACTGCCCAACCCGGTCCGCGGTGACGACGGCAACGGTTTACCGTCGTTTTTCACGATAAGTCTGCAGGTTTTGTCACTGTCATCGATTGAGACGTGTACGTAAATGTGCGTTGCTTCACCGTGACGCATTGCGTTTCCACACCCCTCGCGAATGAGCTCTACGAGGGCGCTCGTCGCAACGGGTTCCTGAAGAAGTCGTGACCGGGCCTCGACCGGAAAGTCGAGTGAAATCTTGACGACCCCATCCCACAACTCGACGAAGTCGCTAATGGCCGTGTCGAGGTCGATGCTGGCTTCGAGCGGCTCATTCAGCAACTGGATTGAGGCCGCAATGCTGGCCTGCAAGTCAGCTATCCGCGAATCCGTTGCAGGGCCATCGTTGCCGTTTCTCAATCGATGTATGGCAGCTGAAACAATTTGTTGAACCGGCCCGTGGAGCAGTCGCGAGATTCCCTTTTGAAGACGTCGCATCTCGCCGTTGAGCTGAACCACCTCTCGCTTAAGCTCGTCAACGGTCGCAAGTAGCGTTTCGCGAGTGGAGCGCAAAGTGTCGCGAACACTAAACACAAGTGTGACAGTCCAGACCAGAGAGATCCCGAGCACGATCCATCCGACGTATACAGTCGCGGCTGTGAACCCATAGCCCGACAGTGCTTCCATTACCGGCGGGCACATGGCCATCAGTCCTATGGTGATGACAGCAAAGCAGGATGCTCGCGCAGGCACCGGCATTCTCTGAGGCAAAATCGGCCACAACAAACGCACAACGGTGAGGCCAACGAACGTGATGGCGGCGAGTGCGGTCGCAGTGACCAACCCGGGCAGACCCAGAGTCGGTGTGAGAAAGGTCCCGACAAGAAGTCCAAGCCAGATCGCGGCAGAGAATGGATGCGTCGGATTGGTCCTCATTGCGTTGTTCATGAGGATGCGCCATGAGATTTTTGGGCTCGCGACAACAACCGAGCGGGGCTGATAAGTTTTGACCTCGTTCGAGATCTGAAAACTCAATGGCCGTATCACGTCGTCGACCATGTGCTTGAGCTCGGCGGAAATGTCGGCGCGAACGAGAGTCTTCATTCTCGAAAGCGATTGCTCGAGTTGCTCGCGCACGGTCGATATGAGTTCAGCTTTCCGCTGCTCGATGCGCTCTGAGGCTTCGGCGCGTATGGCGATGAGCTCGTCGGCCGTCTTCGCTAGTTCCTGATTGTTTCGTGACAGTTCACGAGCCAGTGAAATGAGAATTCCCGAGACAAGAAGGAATCCGAAAAGACCGGGGATGGCCACGATCAGTCGTTGTCCAATTGTCCACTTATCGGTGAACTGGGTAACGATAAGTAGCCAATTCTGAGTCACGGAACCGGCGACGGTGGCCACCGCGAAAATGCCAAGCGTGAGAAGCGGCATTGGACGCGTTCGCGCAACGTGGAGCAGGAGCATCTTGCCCAGGCCCAAGACGACGGTTATCACCAAAACGGAGGTGATACGCACGGCGAGAAATTCGAAAATGCGACCATTGAGGTCGGTGAATGGCGCAACCAGGCTGCCCGAAACCGATTGAACGAGAAGCAGCACGACCATAATCCAGCTGATTGCATCGGGAGAGCCGAGCCGATTCCATGTTTGTTTCATGAGCGTTATCTTTTTGGTACGCCGCTGACGGCAATGTAGCGACGTATG
>WLDR01000092.1 GCA_009704705.1 Actinomycetota bacterium
CGCTGCGGCCAGGCTCACATTTTCTGGAATCTCAAACGCGAACCGAGATGGGACGACGATTTTTTCAGCCAGGGCTCCGGCCCAGTGGCCGCGAATTCCAAGTTCGTTCCGATCAGGACAGACGTGTTGACGCCCGTTCTTGCAAAATGAGCAACGACCGCAGCCGAGCATCGTGTCAGCGGTAACCCGCTTGCCCAGCCACTCGCTGTCAGTCTCGGAACCGACTTCAACGACTCGGCCGACCCACTCATGGCCAAGACGAATGGGGAACGTGGTGAAGCCCTGCTGGATGTACGCCATCTCGCCGGTATACAACTCGACATCGGTGCCACAAATGCCGACTCGTTCAACCTCAACGACGAGCTCCCCCGCTCCGGCAATCGGGTCAGCAAGCTCGTGCACCTCAGCGACACCGGGAGAGGTGACAACGAGCGCGCGCATTACTTGGCCGCGTGGTCGTCCGCCAACACGCGCTGAGTCTGCGTGCCGAGCTTGGCTATCGTAAGCGTCATCGTTTCTCCGCCGACAAGATACGTCGGGGGCTTCATGCCAAGTCCCACTCCCGGCGGCGTGCCGGTGTTGATCAGGTCGCCCGGCTCAAGTGCGAGGAACTGGCTCAGGTAGTGCACCAAGAATGCGGGCCCGAAAACCATCTTGTTTGTGTTGCCGGTTTGTCGCCGAACACCATCGATGTCGAGAGTCATATCGAGGTTCATGGGGTCACCGACCTCATCTGGTGTCACCAGGTACGGACCCGCAGGGTTAAAAGTCGGTGCGGACTTACCTTTCGACCACTGTCCCGAACGCTCAATCTGCCATTCGCGCTCGCTGACGTCGTTGACCATGACATAGCCCGCGATAGCCGCCTCGGCCTCGGCCTCGTTGGCGAGATACAAACTGCGTCGGCCGATGACGATGCCTAATTCGATTTCCCAGTCCGTCTTGATGGATGAACGGGGAATCTGCACGTCGTCGTTCGGCCCAATCAGGGTGTTTGGAGACTTGGTGAACATGATTGGTTCATCGGGAACCTTGCTGCCACTTTCCGCGGCGTGATCGCTGTAGTTGAGCCCGATGCACAGAATCTGGTGAGGGCGAGCGAATGGGGCTCCGAATCGGCGGCCACCGACGGGTTCCACGTTTCCCGCTGCGACACGATCCGCGACGACCTCGGGAAGCGACGCGAGCTTTCCCGACGCAAAGAACGACTCATTGAAGTCGCCAACGACGTCGGACAAGTCGACAAACTCGTCGTCGCCAACGAGCACACCCGGAATCTCAGCACCTACGGCACCCAATCGAACCAGCTTCATGTCTTTCTCTTTTCGTTCTCTTGTCGAAGCGTCTAGTCGGTTCGCCAGGACGGGCTTATCGTGCTGCCCATCCAGCGATATTCATGCTTTCCAACGGCGCCGACGTCACTCACAAAGATTGCGCCGGAATCATCAGTGACATCCTCCAGACCGAGGAGTGCCGAAGTGATTGCGAGTCTATTCAGAGATTCACCAACAAAACCAACGCACGTTGGTTGCTGCGCATCGACATACACCTCGCCTAAGCGGTGGCCATCTGCCGCATACCGGGCGACGTGCGACCCACCCCAGAATGCAATCCACAGGTCGCCGCTCGCATCCACGGTCATGCCGTCGGCAAAGTGCGGGAAGTCATCAATGATGGTGACCCATGGTTCATCGGAATCAAACTCGCCAGCGGAATAGGAATGCGAGCTGAGCGTGCCGGCGAGGGTGTCGATGTGAAACACCGTTGACCCGTCGGGCGCGAAGCCGAGACCGTTCGACATTCCCAGGCCCGTGCGCAACACCTCGGTCGAGCCATCCGGCGAGATGCGCAACAACACCTCTTGGTCATGGCCCGCGGGGACGTCCTCCAGAGACAATGTTCCGACCAGGAATCGACCCTGCGGATCGACGATACCGTCGTTCATTCTCCAGGGGCCCCGGCCGTTCGGCGCGACGTATTCTTCGAGGTCGGGACCGAAGGAAACTTCTCCCGAAGGCGAGACTGTGGCCAGGCCGTGAGCAGCCGCCACGAGTAACCCACCGTCTTCGGCGAGGGCCACCGCTCCGGATGTCTGACCGAGGTGCCGATCATCCACGACATCAATGTGGTCGCCGTTCAGCCTGCCGGCAAGAACTCGTCCCTGAAGGATGTCGACCCAGCGCACAAGTTGGGCGCGGTCGTCCCAGATGACCCCCTCGCTCAACTCGAATGTCGGCTCAGTAGCGGTCGAAACTGTCGGTGTGGACATTGTTTGTTCAGGCCGAAGGCGCAGTTCTTGCATGCCACCATCCACGGCAACCGATGTGCCCGAGGTCGAACCAGAATGCGGGCTTGCAAGGTAGGCGACGGCGTGCGCGATTTCATCGGGACTCACCAGGCGTCCATGTGGTTGGCGTGCCTCGAGAGCTTTTCGTTCGGCAACCGGGTCGTCAGCTTTAGCCAACAGCGAATCGATCCACGGGGTGTCTGCGGTGCCCGGGTTGACCGCGTTCACTCGAATGCCCTCACGAATGTGATCAGCGGCCATCGCGCGAGTCATCGCGAGCACCGCTCCCTTCGTTGCGCTGTAGAGAACGCGTTGCGGAACGCCAGCCGTGGCAACCAACGATGAAAGATTCACGATTGCGGCGGCCGGTGACTGGCGCAAATACGGGAGGGCTGCTCGACTCACGCGGGCCATGCCAACCACGTTGATGTCCCACACGCGATGCCACTCATCGTCGTCGTTACTCGCGACGTCGCCCTGGGCACCGATACCGGCGTTATTGACGACGATGTCAAGACGACCAAACTTCGCCACGACCGCGTCCACACCAGCAATCACAGAAGTGTCGTCAGCGACATTCACGGTAACGCCGAATGCATACTCGGGGATGCCCGCGATGTTGAGATCGAAGACAGCAATGGATGCTCCGCCCTCGTGTAGCCGACGCACGACGGCCGCGCCGATACCCGAGGCGCCTCCTGTCACGATGGCGACGAGTCCTGAGAATTCGGTCATGAGTGTTCCTTGGTCGAGATTTTCGCAGGATAGTCTTCGCGAGACTGGGCGCGGGAGTCAAGGGTTTCGAGCACGTGAACGAATTTCTCGCCTGTGGCACGACTCATGCCGATTTCGCACGTGCGATTGCACGAAACGAACGCGTCGACAGTTTCGCCAAATCGGGAGGCGACCTCCTCGGCCTCGGCCGCCGTGGCGCTTTTCGTCAGATCTGGGTGAAGCATGCCCCGGTCGCCGGCGAAACCACAGCAGCCCCAGGCATCGGGGACGATCGCCTCATCAGCAACCGCACGGGCAACCGACATTAGGTTCTCATTCGACCCGGAACGCGTGCTCGAACAGGTGGGGTGCACCACAACGGTCGCCAGTTTCTCTGCAACACGAACGCGAGGCAAAATGTGCTCGGCTGCGAAGTCAACAGCGTCGAGAATCCTCAGATTGGCGAAGCGCGAATTCTGCGCAACCGCCGACTTGATGGCTGCGACGAGCCCCTCCGAACACGACGAGTTATCACAGACGATTGCTAATCGACCCGAGTCGGAGGCGAGCCAGAGGGCGTCAACCGTTCGGGAAACCATGGCCTCATATCCGGCCTCAATGCCCTTTGATTTCCACGGTGTTCCGCAACACAGACCGTCGAGACCGACGGGTCGAGCGAGCGAAATCCCCGCTTTTTTGGCTAGCGATTCGAACGCGACAGCGACACCGTCGCCGCCATCTGCCGGACCAAACATGCTGCCGACGCACGCTTGAAAATAGACGACCGTAGGTGGTGAGGCATCGCTGTGAGCCGATGGGGCCTGGGCGTCGTTTGTTCCACGGGCACGGCCTCCGCGAGGCAGGTCGCGCGACCACAGCGGAACCGTGTCGGCTCCCAGCACAACCCGCGCGAGTCGGTTGGGGCCGGCAATCAGAGGCGACGGGATTTTGCTCGCAAGTGTCAAAATGCGACCGGCAAAAGTCGAAACTGTCTTCCAGTGGCGCGCAGCTAGAGTCCACGCTCGGCTCTGCACCCCACCCACCGTGTCGGTACGCAGATGGCGAACGAGGTCGCCGGTATTGATTCGAACCGGGCAGGCGGTCTGACACATGCCATCCACGGCACAGGTCTCGATGACATCAAATTCTTGTGCGCGGATCAACTCCCGCTCGAGCGCTCGGTTGCCGTCTGACGAGGCCTGTGCAATCGCGCGACGCACAACAATTCGTTGCCTCGGCGTTGTGGTCAAATCCTTACTGGGGCACACCGGCTCGCAGTATCCGCACTCCACGCAACGGTCCACTTCATCTTCAACGGTCGGCGTCGACTTCAGATTCTTGACGTGCAGATCGTTATCGGTGGTCAAGATGATGTCGGGGTTGAGGATTCCGTTCGGGTCACATGCTCGCTTGATTTCACGCATGACCGTGTAGAGCTCGGGCCCATACTGTCGCTCGACAAAAGGGGCCATGATGCGACCGGTGCCATGCTCTGCTTTGAGCGTGCCCCCGGCCGCGAGAACCATGTCGACCATGTCTTCGGTGAAGGAGCGGTAGCGAGCCACGCTTGCTGCGGAGTCAAAGTTCTCGTTGACCAGAAAATGGATGTTCCCGTCCTTTGCGTGGCCAAAAATCACGGCGTCGTCGTAACCGTGCACATCGAAAAGGCGCAGCAGTTTGGTGCACGTTTCCGACAGCTTCGCAACCGGTACAGCCACGTCCTCGAGAAGAGCGGTGGTTCCGCTCGGGCGCTCGCCCACCACAGTCGCATAGAGGCCCTTGCGAATGTGCCAGAGGGCTGCACGAAGCCCAGGGTCTTGGGTCAGCTCCGGCGTCACAGAAAGTGTCAGTCGGGCAAAAAGAGCGGTTGCCCGGCTCGTCAATTTGTTCAATGACGCTTGATCCGGCGCCTGATATTCAACCAACAACGCGCAGTGATTCACAATGTCGAGTTTCGGCAAAGTTGCGCGCGATTCCTCATCTTTCACCGCAGCGCGAAGGGACGAGGAATCCATCAATTCGATTGTGGCGGGCGCGGTGGCGATGAGGTCGACGAGTGAGTCGGTTGCCGCGTGCAGAGAGTCGAAGACGAGAAGGGTCGTCGCCGCAGCGGGCATCACAGCCACGGTGTTGAAAGTTGCTTCGGCCACAAAACCGAGTGTGCCCTCGCTGCCCACCATGAGGTGGGTCAGGATCTGCGCCGGAGAATCAAAATCGACGAGCGCATTCAGCGAATATCCCATCGTGTTCTTGATGGCGAACTGCCGCTCAATCTCGGCCTTCAAGCCGTCGGTGTTCAGGATGCGCTCACGCAACTCCAGCAGAGTCGCACACAGGTTCGGCTCTGCCTCACGAAGACGTTGCTCGGCGTCGGCGAGGCTCGTGTCGACGACGGTGCCGCTGGGCAGCACGACGATGGCTGACCGCAGCGTGTTGTACGTGTTCTGGGCCGTACCGCAAGCCATGCCACTCGAGTTATTCGCGACCACTCCACCAATGGTGCAGGCGATTTCGCTCGCCGGGTCGGGGCCGAGCTTGCGGCCGTGGCGCATCAAGCGGGTGTTGACCTGACGAATTGTCGCGCCCGGTTGAACGCGGGCAATCGCACCGCCGGATTCAATCTCGATTCGGCGAAAGTGGGCGCGCGTGTCGACGAGGAGGTTGTCGGTCGAGGCCTGTCCCGACAAACTCGTTCCACCCGAGCGAAACGTCACCCCGCGAGCCGACGAGCTCGCAAACCGAAACAGTTGCGCAATCTCCGCGATGTCACGCGGAACGACAACGGCGTCTGGTGTGAGCAGGTAGTGCGACGCATCCACTGCAGAGACGACACGGTCGAAGGCTCGGGTCGTCACAGCATCAGGTCGGCCGAGGGCTGCCGTCAGGGCTTGCAGAAGCGGTTTTTGCCCGAGAACAAGTTTTGCGCGCGAAGCCGAGCTAGTGAGACTCACGATCGACCCTGTCTCCCGACGAGCCGACAAGAAAGTCGAGGTCGGCTCCCTGGTCGGCCTGGGTGACGTGCTCCACATAG
>WLDR01000093.1 GCA_009704705.1 Actinomycetota bacterium
GCGAAGCGCGGCTCCACGACCAATTCCGGAACTCGCTCCGGTCACGTAGGCAATCTTGTTGGCGAATTTCACGTCAGCCCTCCGGGTTTGGTTCAAGCAAAAGGTGATGAGGAGTTGCGCAACCCCTACATGGGGAGCGCGGGCTCCCCTGCGGTCCAACCACCGTCGACGGGAAGAATGACTCCCGTGATGGCCGATGCGCGGTGGCCAGCGAGGAATCCGATGGCATTGGCAATCTCAACCGGCTGGAAGATACGACCGAGCGGCACACGACGCGACACAGCAGCGTCGAGTTCGGGAGTCATCTGGCCCATCGCCATCGGTGTTGCCGTGAATCCGGGGCACACAGCGTTGACACGAATGCCCTGGCTTGCCCAGTCGATTGCGAGAGCGCGCGTCAGCGCCGTCACGGCACCCTTCGATGCCGAGTAGGCGGTCTGCCACGGCAACGACACGAGCGCAGCCTGGCTGGCGACGTTCACGATTGCTGCGTCTTTCGACGCTGCCAAGAGGTCGTACAGCGCCTTCGTGGTGTGAACGATACCCATGAGGTTGACGTCAAAGTTGCGTCGGTAGTCTCCGGGGTCGACGTCTTGTGCGGGGAGGTTCGGTGTGATGACTCCCGCGCAGTTGATCAGCGCATCGATGTGTCCGTGTGCATCGGCGACTGCCTTAGCGGCGGCACTGACCGAGTTCCAGTCGGAGACATCCACCGCTGGGCTGGAGGCGTCGGTTGGGCGCAAATCCCATTCGATGACCGTCGCACCTTCCTTTCGAAAGTGGTCACAACATGCGGCTCCGATGCCAGATCCTGCACCGGTGACGACGACAACTTTTCCCTTGTACTCCGACATGGTGTTTACCTTTCTTAGGTTGCAAATGGGTAGTCAGTGAGTCCTGCAGGGCCGGACGTGAAGAAGGTGTCTTCGTTCCACTCGGCAAGGGGCAGGCCCTTCTCCCAGCGATTGACGAGGTCGGGGTTCGAGATGAACAGACGACCCACGCTGACCAAATCGCTCTCCCCCGAGGTGACAATCTCGTTGAGGTCTGCCAGTTCGGATGAGCCCTGGTAGCCGGTATTCAAAATGAACGTCGTCTTCCACAAGTCGTGAAGCTGCTGGTGAAGTGGCGTCGAACGACGACGAAGCACGTGCAGGTACGCGAGGCCGAGTTCGTCCAGTTGCTTGACGAGCGAGATGTACGTTTCGTCGTCATCCATTCCGCGCATGTCGTTGAAGCTGCCGCCGGGCGACAGACGCACACCGACGCGGTCGGCGCCGATGCGATTGGCCATGGCGGTGAGCACCTCGACAACAAATCGGGCACGATTCTCCGGCGTGCCACCGTACTCGTCTTCGCGCACGTTGGTGCCGTGCGAGAGGAACTGGTGACCGAGGTAACCGTTTGCAGCGTGGAGTTCGACTCCATCAAGGCCGGCGTCGACGGCACGTTGGGCGGCGTCGGCGTAGGCTTCGATGATCCCGTGAATCTCGTGAATCTCGAGTGCCCTGGGGGTTTCTGCGGGAACTTCGCTGCCATCTGCGGTGAACACCGTGAGGTCTGCTCTGACGGCACTCGGCGCAACGAGCTCCCAAGGTTCAGGCAGAAGCGACGCGTGGCCAATGCGACCGGTGTGCATGAGCTGGCAGAAGATGCGCCCGCCACGTTCGTGCACGCGATCGGCTACGAGTTTCCAGGCCGCCTGCTGCTCATCCGAGTGCAATCCGGGAGTGCCGGCATAACCGCGTCCACCCACACTCGGCTGCGTACCCTCGGTGATGATGAGTCCGGCTCCCGCGCGCTGAGCGTAGTACTCGGCCACATACTCGGGCAGAACACCGTCGTCATCCGCACGGTTTCGCGTCATGGGGGCCATCGCGACACGGTTCTTGAGCGTCAGGCGCCCCATGGTCACTGGTTCAAAGATCTTCATTGTGTTTCCTTCGTTGAGTGGTCCACGCTCGAAAACATGAACTCGAGAGTGTTCTCTAGCGAACGACGAAGGTGGTAGCGCATTGCTTCTCGCGCACCTGTTGCGTCCCGGACAGTTATCTGTTTGATGATTTCGTCGTGCTCGCGCAGAGCTTCCGCGGCACGACTCGAGCTCGATCCCGACCGGAGTCGAACCAAGCGAAGTTCGGTGTTCACACTCTTGACGCTCTCGGCAAGCGCTGAGTTCATCGAGATTTTTCCGATGAAGTCATGCAAGTCGACCTCGTTGGAGAAACCATCGTCGTTGGCATTCACCAATTGAGTGGATTGCTGTTGCGTGCTGCGAAGTCTGACCAGATCGAGACCGGTGATTCTTTGGGCGGCAAGCGCAGCCGCCTCGGTTTCGAGGGCGATTCGCAATTCGAACAGATCCATGACGCCCTGCGGGTCGAGGGTCTTGACGAACGCCCCTCGGTGAGGTGCCACAACGACGAGCCCCTCGCTGGCCAAGTGCAGAATCGCTTCGCGAACGGGCCCCCGACTGACGTTGAAGGTGTTCGCAATGGCCACCTCGTTGAGCCGTTCCCCCGCCACACGTTCACCACTGATGATTTCGTGGCGCAAAGACTCACTGACTTTGTGGGTCAGAGTCAGTGAGCTTTGATTTTTGTCTGTAGCGGGGGTCACGGACATCAACTATAGGTGTTGACGCAAACCGTCTTCAGCTCGGTGTACGCGTGCAGAACTTCGTGTCCCATCTCGCGACCCCATCCGGACATCTTGTATCCGCCGAACGGCATGGCTGGGTCGAAGACGCCGTAGCAGTTCACCCACACGGTTCCCGACTTGAAGGCGGCAGCGACGCGGTGCGCACGAGCGACGTCCGAGGTCCAGACACCGCCGGCAAGACCGTATGGCGAGTCGTTTGCCATGTCGATAACTTCTTGCTCGTCGCGGAACTTGATCGCGACAACGACAGGTCCGAAGATCTCTTCCTTGACGACCTTGTCTTGTGGCTTGACGTCGGTGAAGATCGTCGGTGCCACGAAGTACCCCTTGTCACCGACGCGTCCACCACCGGTGAGCGCACGACCACCCTGATCGACACCGTCACGGAGGTAACCCGAGACGCGGTCGAAGTGTTGCTGGCTGGCCAGTGGGCCGATTTCGCTTGTGGGGTCGAAGCCGTCGCCCACCTTGATGTTGTTTGCCATCTCGGTGAGGCCGGCCATGAATTCGTCGTAGACATCTTCGTGAACGTAGAGTCGCGAACCGGCAGCACAGGCTTGTCCGGCGTTGAAGAAGATGCCGTCGGAAGAGCCCTTGATTGCCTTCTTGATGTCGGCGTCGGCGAAGATAATGTTCGCGCTCTTGCCACCGAGCTCAAGCGTGACGCGCTTCATGTTGCCCTTGGCGGCATCCATGATGCGTCCACCCGTTGCGGTCGAACCGGTGAACGAGACCTTGTCAATGCCGGGGTGCTCGGTGAGCGCCTGACCGGTGCGTGCGCCGAAGCCAGGAAGAACGTTGAGCACGCCTGCAGGGATTCCAGCCTCGAGAGCCAGCTTGCCGAGCATCAGCGCGGTCAGCGGGGTCGATTCTGCCGGCTTGAGAATGACCGTGTTTCCGGCAGCCAGCGCCGGAGCAACCTTCCACGCCGCGATGACGAGCGGGAAGTTCCACGGCACGATACACGCGACAACACCAAGTGCCTCGCGGCGGGTGTAGACGTGGAAACCGTTGCCAGCAGAAACAGGAATCGTTTCGCCTTCGATCTTGGTCGCCCATCCCGACATGTAATAGAACAGGTTCGCGGCCGACGGAACGTCACTGTGCAGCGAGATTCCGTAAGGCTTGCCCTGGTCGAGGGTCTCGATGCGAGCGATTTCGGCAGCGTTCTCTTCGATGAGTTCGGCGAGACGCCAAATCTTCTTGGAGCGCTCCAGCGGCGACATCTGTGACCAGGGTCCGTTGAATGCGGCACGTGCGGCCTCAACAGCGCGGTCGACGTCGTCCGGTCCGGCCTCGGCAACCTGGCAGAAGACCTCTCCGGTCGACGGGTTGTAGACATCAAACTTCTTGCCGTCAGCAGCATCAACCCACTTGCCGTCGATGAGCAGCTGTGTGTGCTCGATCGGTGCGTGTGGGTCTGGCGCGGTGCTCTTTGCGTTCATTTCGTCTTTCCTTAAGTTCTGTCGGTGAATTTAGTGCTTGTGGATCAGGACGCCACGAATGTTCTTGCCGGCGTGCATGTCGGCGAAACCTTCGTTGACCTCGTTGATGTCGTAGCGACGAGTGATCAGTTCGTCGAGCTTCAGACGACCATCGCGGTACATCTGAAGAAGACGAGGGATGTCGAGCACGGGGTTGCACAGACCGTAGAGCACGCCCTGAATGCGCTTTGCAAAGTTGGTGAAGTCTTGCGGGCTCGCAGCGATGTGCGGCTCGAACGAACCAACCGAGGCAAGAATCGTTGCGCCAGCTTTTCCGGTCACGCTGAATGCCTCGCCGATGATGTCTCCATCGACACGGCCGACGGTAATGATTGCAGCGTCAACACCCTGTCCGTTGGTGAGTGCGTTGATGCGATCGCGCGCTGCGTCAACGCTGGCAAAGGCTTCGGTTGCACCAAAGTCGAGGGCAGCCTTGCGCTTCCATTCGACGGGCTCGACGACGATGACGTGGTCGGCTCCGGCGTGACGTGCACCCTGAACGGCGTTCATTCCGACGCCACCGACACCCATGACCATGACAACATCTCCGGCGCGAACGTTGCCGCCGTAGACGGATGCGCCCCATCCGGTTGCAACACCACACGAGACGAGGCATGCCACGTCGAACGGAATGTCATCCGGAAGCTTGACCGTCTGCGTTTCGTGGCAGACCAAGTAGTTTGCGAAGGTTCCCAGACGGGTAACGCCACCGATGCCCTTGCCCGAGTCTGCGATGTGGAAGCGGGGGGTGCCGTCCATGCCGAGACCGTGCTCCATGCCGGCACCGTTGTTGCAGATGTACGACTGACCACGTGCACAGAAGCGACACACGCCACACGCGGGGATGAACAGCGTCGACACGTGGTCGCCAACCTTGACGCGGCTCACCTTTGAGCCGACCTTCACAACAATTCCGGCACCTTCGTGTCCGCCGACCATCGGCAGCGTGACAGCGAGGTCACCGGTGACGAAGTGGTCATCCGAGTGGCAGAGACCACTCGCCATGACCTGAACGAGAACTTCATGGTCCTGGGGGTCATCGAGCTCGAGCTCTTCGACTTTCCACTGGCCGCCAACTTCATGAATTACAGCGCCTTGAGCCTTCATGTTCTGCATCCTTCTTGTGTTGGTCCGCGATCACGCGGAGTTTGCTAATAGAGAGAAATCGGTTACTGCAGTTACTGCGCGTTGAGTGCGGCCAGACGTCGCCGGTCGCTTCGAGCTCGCACGATCTTGGAGAGGATAACGGCGATAACGAGCGCGCCACCGTAGAACAGTTGCTGCACGTACTGCTGCGCACCCATCAACTGCAGACCGCTGATGCCGGTTACAAGGAAGTACACGGCAATCAGAGTTCCCCACGGGTTGAAGCGTCCGACGAAGAGCGTCGTTGAGCCCAAGAAGGCGGCCGCGAAGGCGGGCAGCAAGAACCCTGCACCCGAACCGGCATCCGCACTGAGCGTGGTGCCCACGAAGACAACACCGGCGAGAGCGGCGATTGTCGACGAGCACATCAGCGCGATGCGGCGAAGTCGGCTCACGGGCACACCGTTCAGGCGAGCGACGCTGGCGTTCTGACCGATGAACAACAGGCGCTGACCGAACGCCGTCTTCGAGAAGATGTACGCCACGACCGCACACAGAATCACGGCGTAGTAGAAGTCGAGGGGGATGTTCAAGAACGGCTTCGCGACCATGACCTCATACAGCACGGGGTCGACACCACTGATGGTGCGTGAGTTAGAAACCGGATACGCGAGACCGAGCACCACGGTTCCCACACCGAGCGTCACGATGAACGGGTCGATGTCGAACTTGGTGACGATGTAGCCGTTGAGCACTCCAACGAGAAAACCGAGGACGACGGCGACCAGAGCGGCCACGCC
>WLDR01000094.1 GCA_009704705.1 Actinomycetota bacterium
GGAAGCCCATCTTGATGATGACGTCGATTTCGTAGGCGGCCTGTGCCTTGTGTGCATCGGAGACGCCACTCGGGAAGCGGCGCTGCAAACCAATCTCAACTTCTTTCGCAAACCACGAGGCTTCGGTCTCTCCCTCGGGAACCGGGAAGCGCGGCATGAGGTCACGCTTTTCGAACGAACTCTCGCACCGCTCCGCGATCGCGAGTGTGTTATCACAGGCGTCGGGAAAATCACGAAAAATGTGCCGCATCTCGGCGGCGGACTTCAAGTAGTACTCCTGCGACTCGAACTTGAACCGCTTCGGGTCATGAATCGTTGCCCCGGCCTGAACGCACAGCAATTTGTCGTGAGCGTCGGCATCCGCAGCGTGCGTGTAGTGCAGGTCGTTGGTCGCAACGAGAGGGAGGTTGAGTTCCTTGGCCAGTCGAAGGAGGTCTGTCTTGACACGCTTCTCGACCTCGAGGCCATGATCCATCAGCTCGACGTAGAAGTTACCCTCCCCGAAAACATCGCGGAATTCGGCAGCTGCCTCACGAGCCGCGTCGTACTGACCGAGTCGCAGGCGAGTCTGGATTTCGCCACCCGGGCAGCCCGTTGTTCCGATGAGACCCGTCGAGAAGCGAGACAGCAACTCGCGATCCATGCGGGGCTTGTAGTACTGACCTTCGATGGAGGCGAGCGACGACATCCGGAACAAATTATGCATGCCCTCTGTGCTCGACGACAGAAGTGTCATGTGCGTGTAGGCACCACCACCTGAGACGTCATCTTCTCCCCCATCACCCCAACGCACGCGGGTCCGGTCGGTGCGGTGTGTTCCGGGCGTGAAATAGGCCTCTGTGCCGATGATGGGGCGGATGCCCATGCTTGTTGCCGTACTCCAAAAGTCATACGCACCGAACATATTGCCGTGATCGGTGATCGCGATGGCAGGCATGTTTTGCTCGACAGCGGCTCCCAGTAGTTGCTTTATTCGCGCAGCGCCGTCCAACATCGAGTACTCGGTGTGCACGTGCAAATGAACGAATGAATCGCCATTAGTCGACACGTGTGCGCTCCGAAATTGTCAGTGGAGTGCCCAGTCTATGCGCGGGTAAAGCCCGTCCGCAGAACGTCGAGGGCGTGTTCGAGGTCGGGCGGGTGTTTCGACTCAAACTCGACCCATTCCCCGGTTGTCGGATGCGTGAACGCAAGCTTGTGAGCGTGCAACCACTGCCGCGTCAAGCCGAGTTTCGCGCTCAATGTCGGGTCTGCGCCGTACAAGGTATCTCCGACGCACGGATGACGCTGAGCAGCCATGTGAACGCGAATCTGATGCGTGCGACCGGTCTCGAGGTGAACTTCGAGCAGCGATGCTCCAGCGAACGCTTCGATCGTTTCGTAGTGAGTCACGGCGTGTTTGCCCGCATTCGTCACCGCGAACTTCCAATCCGACGACGGATGGCGCCCAACCGGAGCGTCGATAGTCCCCGCGAGCGGATCCATCTGCCCCTGGACAACGGCGTGATAAATCTTTTGCACTTCGCGGTCGTGAAAGGCGCGCTTAAGTTTCTCGTAGGCGATTTCGGACTTTGCCACGACCATCGCACCGCTGGTGCCGACATCCAGTCGATGAACGACTCCGGCGCGCTCGGGCGCACCCGATGTCGAGATGCGAAATCCGGCCGCGGCCAGCCCGCCAAGCACGGTCGGTCCGGTCCAACTCGTCGCCGGATGCGCAGCGACACCAACGGGCTTGTCAACGACAACGAGATCGTCGTCGTTGTAGATGATCACCATGTCTTCAACGACGGTTGCTTCAATCACAAGCTCACGCTGTCCCGTCCACGAGACCGTCAGTAGCCCTCCGGCGCGAAGTTTGTCGGACTTCTTCAGCGCCACACCATCAAGCTCGACTGTGCCGGCATCACACGCGTCGGCGATGACGGTCCGTGAGATGCCCAGCATGCGCGAGATTCCGGCGTCAGCACGCTCGCCGTCAAGCCCATCGGGAACCGGGAGCGTGCGAGATTCCATCGTCACGTGCTCTTTTTGGCGGCCGATTTTTTGGGTTTAGCCGGCGCGACTTCGCGAGTGCCGTCGAGCTTGAGTCCCAAGATGCTGAACCAACCAAACAGAATCATCGACGACACGATGCAGATGTCTGCCACGTTATAAATGGCGGGCATCATCCAGGGTGTCGAGATGAAGTCGACAACCATGCCATTGGGAAACCCGGGTTGCCGAAAAAGACGATCCGACAGGTTGCCCACAGTGCCACCGAGCAACAGCCCAATCATGACTGCCCAGCGCACAGAATGGATGCGTCTCGCAAAAATTGCGATTGCAACAACGACGGTGAAGGCAAGAATGGAAAAAACCCACGTCATCCCGCCAGCGAGACCGAAAGATGCGCCGGGGTTACGCACGAAGGTCAATTCAAAGAACCCCGGAAGAACGGGAATCGTCTCGCCTTCAACCATCTGATCAACGACGATTGCCTTTGAAATCTGGTCCGTGAGGAGAATGAGGCTAGCCAAGCCAAAGATGAGCACGATCATCCACGCGGATGCTCGCCGCGTGACCTCACTCAACGGGTCGAAGCCGCCTCGGCCGTCATGCCGTCGAGGTCTTTCAGTTGGCCTTCAATGTAACCGCGGAGCTTCGTGCGGTACTCGCGCTCGAACGTTCGCAGCTCGTTGATGCTGTTCTCAAGCATGGCTCGTTCTTGGTCAAACTTATTAACCTTCGACCGCGCATTGGTTTCAGCTTCGGCAATGACGCGCGCGGCTGTGGCCTGACCCTCTGCAACCAAAGCGTCTCGCTTTTCGATGCCTTCGCGAACGTGTTCTTCATGCAAGCGGCGAGCGAGTTGCAGCAAGTTGTTCGACGACGTCGAGTCGACTCCTGCCAACTCGGGGAAATCCGCCGTCGGGAACGTTGTCGGAGCAGCCGCTGCCGCACCCTTGGTGCCCCCGGCACGAGCCTCTGCCGCCGCTGCGCGCTTGCGCAGGTCGTCCACTTCTTGATTCAGTCGTCGCAATTCAACAACGATTTCGTCAAGAAAATCATCGACCTCGTCCTGGTCGTAGCCCTCGCGAAATTTCGTCTGCTGAAAACGCTTGTTCACCACATCTTCAGGTGTCAAAGCCATGTCACTTACGTCCTTTGCTCGAGCGTGTCGGTCACCGAGAAGAACTCAGCGAACGAAATCCTCTACAAGGCTAGCAAACCTTAGGCGATGGCGAGGGCGACGTACATCCCGATGATGGCTGCGAGCAACACAATCGTCCATGACAAGTCTAAAGCGATTGCTCCGGCGCGAATTGGTTTGACGACCTTTCGTACAGCGCGCATAGGTGGATCCGTCACCGCGTAGACCACATTCAGAAGCACAAGGAGAACGCTTCTCGGTCGCCAGTCCGGTCGCACGCCGCGAATCAAGTCAATGATGAGTCGCGCCCACATAAACACCACGAAGACGTTCAGTGCGTAGTAGACAATCGTCGCAACCAACGAAATAAGGTTCATGACCGGTGTCGCGAAACTAAACGAGAGTTACTAGTTGACGAAAGTGCGGTCGACTTCGCCGGTGTTGGCGGCGTCGTCACCCGACACGGCCACGCTTTCTGGCGAAAGCAGAAAAACCTGACTCGTCACACGGTCAATCGAACCAAAGAGACCGAGGGTCAATCCGCTCGCAAAGTCAATCAGACGTTTGGCGTCGTGTTCGGTCATCTGAGAAAGGTTCATGATCACGGGAATACCCTCGCGGAAGTTCTCCGCAATGATTCGCGCGTCGGCATAGGCCTTCGGGTGCACGGTAACGATCTCGTTCATTGCACTGGGCAGCGGCGCTCCCTTGGAGGCACGAGTAGGTCGCATCGGAGTGACCTGGGCTCCACCGCGAGGCGCAGCCGCGGTTGTATTGACGGCAGCCGTGGGCGCGTAGCGCTCGTCGTAGTCCTCTTCGTCAGCAAGACCAAGAAATACGAAAGTCTTCTTGAGCGGATTAGCCATGGGAAACCTCCAGTGGATGAAACTTGTTCTTCGACATTAACCCGGCGTGGGTCGATATCCCGTGATTGCAGTGCCGATGCGAAGGTGTGTCGCGCCGTGTTCGATTGCCTCGACAAAGTCGTGCGACATCCCGATGGAGAGCCACGAAGCCTCAGAGAAATCCTTGGTCAACATCTCGCTTGCTGTCTTGACCCGGGCAAATGCATCTGCGGGTGCCTCGTCGAGTGGGGCAACAGCCATGATCCCCCGGAGGCGTAACGAGTCCACAGCGGCAATCTTGTGAGCCAGTTGCAACATGTCGTCGAGATCGGATGCTCCCCCACGCGCGCCGTCAGCCGTGAGGTTCATCTGCACCAGAACGTCGAGCACCTCATGCTTGCGCTCAGTCGGGTCACCGCCGGCGAGAGCATCCACCAACGACGCTCGGTCGACAGAGTGAATGACGTCGGCATATCTGCGCACTGCGCGCGCCTTGTTCGACTGCAATTGCCCGATGAAGTGCCACGAAAGATCGACCAGGTCAGCGCACTCCAGCGACTTAGATTCCGCTTCTTGGTGGCGGTTCTCGCCGACGTTTCGAATGCCGAGGTCGAACACGTCTCGAACCAGTTGAGCGGGGTGAAACTTCGTTACAACGACGAGCGTGATCTCACTCGGGTCACGCCCCGCTGACGAAGCTGCGTCTGCGATGCCATCGGTGACGGCCGCGAGGCGATCTCGAAGCGTCGCCGCGAGTTGCATTAGTGGCGCAGGAAGTCGGGCACGTCGAGGTCGCCCTCGTCGGCCGGAAGACCCAAGGAATACGCAACCGAACTCGTGCGCGCGGGTTCGGTGAAGGTCGACCCGAAGTCGGGCTCAGCGTATCTCGGTTGCGAACCGGTGTTGACGAACGGATCATCCAATTCGACAAGCTCCACCGAGTGCACATCAGCTGGGCGCGACGTTGCGATGATGCCCGTTTCGACGTTCGCAGCCGAGCGAGAAAAACGCGTCGATTCAGAAATCTTCTTCGGTTCGCCGCCATCAAATCCAGCAGCGATGACCGTGATGCGAATTTCGTCTCCGAGCGTGTCATCAATAACTGTTCCGAAGATGATGTTTGCCTCTGGGTGAACCGCCTCTTGAACGAGCTTGACAGCTTCATCCGTCTCAAACAGGCCGAGGTTTGAACCGCCCTGGACCGAGACCAAGACGCCACGTGCGCCCTCGATACTTGCCTCGAGCAACGGCGACGAGACTGCGAGTTCGGCAGCCTTGATGGCACGGTCGGCGCCCCGCGCAGAACCGATACCCATCAGTGCCGCACCAGCTCCCGCCATCACCGACTTCACATCGGCAAAGTCGAGGTTGATGAGCCCGGGAGTGGTGATGAGGTCAGTGATGCCCTGGACGCCGGCAACGAGTACCTGGTCGGCCGTGGCAAAAGCGTCCTGCATTGTGATGCTTCGATCACTAATCTCCAGAAGGCGCTCGTTGGGAACAACGATCAGGGTGTCGACTTCGCTTCTCAGCGCCGCAATGCCCGCGTCGGCCTGCAACGCGCGTCGCTTGCCTTCAAAACCAAAGGGCTTCGTGACAACACCAATCGTGAGCGCGCCAATCGACTTGGCAATTCTTGCCACGACGGGAGCGCCGCCCGTACCGGTGCCACCGCCCTCGCCCGCGGTGACGAACACCATGTCTGCGCCGGCCAGTGCTTCTTCGATTTCCTCGGCGTGATCTTCGGCGGCTTTTCGACCGACCTCGGGGTCGGCACCTGCGCCGAGTCCACGAGTAAGTTGGCGACCCACATCGAGCTTGACGTCCGCTTCGCTCATGAGAA
>WLDR01000095.1 GCA_009704705.1 Actinomycetota bacterium
CGACAATCCGCCGACGATGACTGCGAACCAGGCGTAGCGGGTGCGCAGAACTGCCCAGGTCTTCTTGGGCGCCGTCGCGGCCATGAGAATGCCGCCGACGCCCATCGTCGCGGCGCCAATCACGGCAGGTGGAATCGACGGAATCGTCGACGCGGCAAGGCCGGTGGTACCCCAAAAGACACTGGCGAACAGAATCGCCGGGATGGCGAGCCGGTTATTCATGCCAAGTCGACTACTCATCGTCAGCAGCGGCGAGCTGGCCACAAGCCCCGTCGATGTCTTTGCCTCGCGTGTCACGAAGCGTCGTCGGTATGCCAGCTGCTTCGAGTCGATCGATAAAGACGTTCGTCACATCGCGTTCCGAGGCGGTCCAAATCGAACCGGGCGTCGGGTTCAACGGGATTGGGTTCACGTGCACCCATCCGCGCCCTCGGTCATTCAACTTTTTGCCCAACAGTTCCGCGCGCCACGCGTGATCGTTCATGTTCTTGATAAGCGCGTATTCGATTGAGACGCGACGGCCAGTCTTCTCGAAGTAGTTGCGTGCCGCATCCAGCACCTCATCGACTTTCCACTTCGAGTTCACCGGAATCAGCTCGTCGCGAAGTTCGTCGTCGGGCGCGTGCAGCGACAGCGCAAAAGTGAGTGGCAGGCCTTCGTCGGCAAGTTTCAGGATGCTCGGCGCAAGCCCCACCGACGACACTGTGATGTTGCGTGCCGACATGCCGAGCCCGTTGGGTTGTGGCTCGACCATCACACGAATGGCGTGCATCACGCGTGCGTAGTTGGCGAGTGGTTCCCCCATGCCCATGAAGACGATGTTGCTCACGCGTTCGAGCGAGTTGTCATCGGCGCGCTTGCCGCCGAGCCCGCCCTCGGCAATCACTCGATTGGCGATGACAATCTGTTCGATGATTTCGCCGGCCGACATGTTGCGGGTGAGCCCGGCCTGACCAGTCGCGCAGAACGGGCAGTTCATTCCGCACCCGGCTTGCGACGAAACGCACAGCGTGATTCGGCCTGGGTATCGCATCAAGACCGACTCGACGAGCGCGCCATCGAAAAGGCGCCACAAGAACTTGATGGTGTCGCCCTTGTCGGTCGACAGGCGACGAACCTCGGTGAGCAGTGGTGGCAAGAGTCCGGTTGCGATCTCGTCACGGGCATCCGCCGGCAGGTCAGTCATCTTCGATGCGTCGCTCGTGTAGTGCGTGAAGTAATGAGTGGCGAGTTGCTTGGCCCGAAACCCCGGCAGGCCTAGCTCGACGATGCGCTCCGTGCGCTCGGTCGGCATGAGGTCTGCGAGGTGAACTGGCGGCTGAGCACGCTTGGGTTCGGCGAACTGCAAGAGCGGGCGGCCATCCGCGCCCTTCTTCTGTTCCCACCCCTCGGCCTTCGGCCGAATCTGTGGGTCGCGCGCTGCCGTCATGTCTCAAGGCTAACGGGTTGGATGCTTCGCCCCCGGGTTCTCACCCAGGGCCCTCCAGTCGGGATCACTCGTGCGCGACACGCCGCCACCTGGGTGGCTCCACTGTTGTTTCCACTTTGGTAACATTGCCATATGACAGAAACAAATGATTTCTCACATCGCCTGGCTTCGCACTTGCGAGAAAAGGGTATATCCCAATTGGAACTGGCAGCACGCATTGGCGTAACCCGCGCCGCAATGAGTCGGTATTTGAGCGGCGACAGAGAGCCGCGATTCGCAACGCTGTTGAGAATCGCAGAGGAACTCGAGGTGCACGTCGATGAATTATTGCGGACGGATGCGGTGCCAGACGAAGTGTTACTTCGACTGATTGCGCGCACCACGTTTTCAGAAGAGACAAAGTCGCGAATTCGAGACGAAATCGGGAAAGGTGAATCCTGATGGCACTTCTCATCAATCAAGTTCGCTACGCCGAAATCAAATCACTCGTAGCTGATCTCATTGAAGATTATGGGCTCACATACCCAATCGACCCATTCAATCTCGGCGAACTTCTTGGAGCCGAGATCGTGGTCCACAAGAGGAAGCTTCCTTCGATTGCAGCGCACCTCCAAACCTCGGACGGATTCACAGAAAGCATCCGCACAGAATTTGGGGTTACTTTCCGCGTCCACGTCAACGGAGAAATGCCAGAGGCTCGACAACGATTTACGTTGGCTCATGAATGCGCACACATCTGGTTGGACCATCTCGTGGATGGTAACTTCGTCGACTTTGATCGAGGCGAGCAGGAAGCAAACTTCTTTGCGTCCTATTTGTTAGCACCTGACGTACTCGTCGATTCGTGGCTGGCACGCGTCCAGGTCCCGGAGATTTCATCAGAGTTCAACGTCAGTCACGAAGCGGCAACCTTCGTTTTCAAGCGCTACATGAAGGCAGCTGCGCTAGGTCCATTGGAAAGTGAAGTCGACCTGCGCATTCTCCGGAGTGCAACTCGACGCAACGAGGGCGAGATGAAGGCTCAAATCCTCAGAGTTGAAGCCTAAGCGTGGGCGCAGGTCACGGCGGAGGTTACGCTCCGGGTAAGTCCGGCTCGAGCCAAGCGATTGACAATCACAAGTCTGCGGCATCCAAGTTTGGAACCAGTAGGCATGGGTGGCTCGGGAACCCAGGCAAACAAAGTCATGTCCAGGTCATTAAGTCCGACAGCCCGCTCGACACTGCACTCGAATTGTTTTCAATACTTAGCAAAGGTGGATCAACCAAGGGGCTGCCTGGCGATAAAGGCCGTGTCGCCACGTTCGCCCCGGACAAACAAGGTGGGAAGGGTTCGGCATTCACACTACGAATTAAGTCAAGTCAAAACGACCCTGTCGTTGACATCAAAATCGTTGGCTCCGACGGCATCAAATACAAGATTCATTTCGAACGAAAGGCCTAACGTGAACCGGACTACGAATACATTTACTCGCCCCGAATTGCGTCTTCTGCAAGATCAGGTTGGGTCGAAGCTCGACTCCATTGCCGGAAAAGGTCTACCAGACTATTTGACGTCAACAGAGATTCTCATCGTTACGACACTTGGCGTACTCCACCTTTGGTGCGATTCCGTCGCGTACGAGTTCCAGTCATTTTCTGAAGACTTTTCGACGTGGATGCTTGACAAAGAATCTGATGGACTTGAAGACGCGACAAAACAAGGCGACCGATACTTTTTCCACAAAGGTGAAGAACTGCTGAGTGCGGAGCTCGTGCGGGAGACCACTCGAGAAGTAAAATTCGGAGAAACTTCGTGGGAATACACCACTGATATCGCCGTAATTTTCAATCTTTCAGGTGGCAAACTCGTCATTCAACGAACGGATCTAAACATCGAGCTGCTGACCGCTAGCTTTCTTGATAAAAGCGATGAGGTCGAGATTCCCCCGTCTGATGCATATTGGGAAGCCACTGTTGACACCCACTATGAAGTTGAGCGGGAAACACTTTCCGTCCAATCCCTACTTCGCGAACCTAGTTGATGAGGGCAAGACTATCCATTGCAACGGACGGTGGAGTTTTCTCCGACGTACCTGAGGGCTATCCCGTGGGGCGACACCAAACGGAAGGTCCATGGGAAATTCCAATGCTTGCTCGCGTTCCCAGAGAGCGAATTCCTGAACACCTCGTTGCCTTTAATGATTTAGGTCGCTCACCGGACCGGGCCACAACAGGTGTGCATTTCTTTCGTCACGACGAGACTTTCGCTAAATTGCTTGCGTGCCCAGCAAAGTACGGCCCAAAGTTCAGCGAGTTTCAGTGCGTCTTGACGCCCGACATTACCTTGGGCGCGGGAATGAACCCTTGGATGAAGGCTCGACGCGTCGCATATTCGCGAATGACTGGTGTCATATGGCAAACACGTGGGTTGGTCGTGATTCCTACTCTCCGCTGGAACAGCATCAATGACCTCGAGTTAGTTTGTTCTGGCGTGCCAAAGAGAAGTGTCATTGCGGTTTCAAATTATGGGTCTCGAAGAGATGCAGACCTTCGACACGCATTTGAATCAGGCTTGCCTCAGGTCATCGAGCGCGTTGACCCCTCCGGCCTAATCGTTTTCGGAGATACACGGGGGCGAGCCTTTTCTGACATTCCCGACACTACACTCGTTCGGTGTTTTGAACCTTTCAAGGGCACACAAGTTCTACCTGATCCATCGCCCAAAGACGATGGGGTGGCAACACTATTTTGAGTCCTCGACGCGATTCGAAGGCACGAATGCAAAATTCCCGTTTCTAAGATTCCTCGATTGAAATCAGTCGCGTTTGCTCCGTCAATCGCGAAAAGAGTCAAGTCACTGCTAGCGGTAAACGTGATCCTGAATATGGGACGCCAGGGCTTCACCGCGCGCTGCCGACATGACTCAAGGCTAACGGGTGAAATAAAGCGCGCCCCCATCCGAAGATGAGGGCGAACCTTGTTCAGCGGGGGTGAACCCTACGGGAGGATCACTGCATCGACGACGTGGATTACTCCGTTGTCGCACACGATGTCAGCCTTGACCACGGTGGCGCCGCCAACCTTGACGCCATCAGTGGCGTCAATGACGAGGTCTCCACCGTCGAGGGGTGATGCCGAGGTGAGCTTGGCTGCATCAGCGGCCATGACTGTTCCGGCAACGACGTGGTGCTTGAGGATCTTGGTGAGCGCGGGGATGTCCTTCAAGAGTCCATCCACGGTGCCCTCGGGGAGGGCGGCGAAAGCCTCATCAGTCGGAGCGAAGACCGTGAAGGGGCCCGTTCCAGAGAGAGTGTCTGCCAGTCCAGCTGCTGTGACTGCTGCGACGAGTGTCGTGAAGTTTCCGGCTCCAACTGCGGTTTCTACAATGTTCATCTTTAGTTTCGTATCCTTTGATTCAGTTAGGCGCCTGTGCCCGCCAAACGACGAGCACGTTCGTCACGTTACGGCAGTGACCTGTGCGTTTGCCTGCCCGATGACAATTCGCGCCGGCGGGCGTCGACTACACTGTTAGCACGTGCTTTTTTCCCGGCTCAGCGTTTGCGCCGGAAGTGACAACAAAGCTCACGTCGGAAGTTTCTTCCCTCACTGACCATCGGTCGGTTGACATTTTTCTTGCGGCGAACGGATGCGCCGAATTCGGCGCCTTCGCCATTACTCCTCATTATCGTGCCTAACTTGGCGCGCAAGGGAAACACATTGAAGGAATACCCCTTTGTCTACAAACCCATTTGGCGCACTTGGTGTGCCAGCTCCGCTCGTCTCGGTTCTCGAGAAGGCGGGCATTGATACTCCGTTCCCCATTCAGGTCGACACCCTTCCTGACACCTTGGCCGGGCGAGACGTTCTCGGTCGTGGAAAGACCGGTTCGGGCAAGACGCTTGCGTTCAGCATCCCGATGGCGGCACGACTGGGAACAACCCTGTCGGGCGGTCGTCGTCGCGCGGGGCATCCCGTCGGATTGATTCTTGCGCCGACTCGCGAGCTCGCGACGCAGATTGACGCGACTCTCAAGCCGTTGGCTGCGGCCTACCAGTTGAAGACCACGGTCATCTTTGGTGGCGTCTCGCAGAACCGTCAGGTCACCGCCCTGAAAGAAGGCGTGGACATCATCGTCGCGACGCCCGGTCGACTCGAAGACCTCATGAAGCAAAAGTTGCTCTTTCTCGACGCGATTGAGATCACCGTTCTCGACGAGGCCGACCACATGGCCGACCTCGGCTTCTTGCCGGTTGTCACGCGCATTCTGAATGCGACACCGACCGACGGCCAACGCATGCTTTTCAGTGCGACTCTCGACAACGGCGTGGACAAGCTCGTCAACCGCTACCTGCACAACGAGATTCTGCACTCGGTTGACGAGGCCAACTCC
>WLDR01000096.1 GCA_009704705.1 Actinomycetota bacterium
GAGCCAATGTCTTGTTTGTCTCGAGTGCGGCCAGTGTGGGACCCAGACCGACCGAACCGGTGATGCCGTTGAGAACAACATCCGCGTCGACGGATCGAACTAACGCCTCAGCATCGACGTGACCGACGGCCGTGTCTGACACGTTGAACTCAGAGGCCTGAGCTTCGAGTAAGTCACGATTCGACCCGACGGAAAGCCCAACAACTTCGAATCGAGTCGGATTCGCGCGAATGACGTCGAGTGCTTGTGTTCCGATTGACCCGGAACTTCCCAAAATGATGACGCGACGCATACTGTCATCTTCCCACCGCAAAGCCGATCTTCGGGCAAAGAAACATGGGCGAATGCGGTTGCTATCCTTGCCCTTCCCGCACGCAGTCATAGACTTGTGCGCATGTCGACTATTTCTGCCAGCACCCCCACCACGCTTCAGGAACGCAAAGTTGTCACCGCGATTCCCGGCCCAAAGTCACAGGCCATGCACGAGCGACGCAAGCAGGTTGTGCCACCCGGTGTGGGTGCTGCGCTTCCCGTCTACATTGATTCCGCTGAAGGTTCGATTCTCATCGACATCGACGGCAACCACTTCATTGACTTTGCTACGGGCATCGGAGTGACCACAATTGGCCACACCAATGGGGCCGTCGCCGCGGCAGTCACCGACCAGGTGCACAGTTTTACTCACACGTGCTTTACCGTCACGCCCTACGAAGGCTACGTTCGCGTTGCCGAACTCCTGGTCGCACGCACTCCGGGCAAGCACGCGAAGCGCGTGATGCTCGTGAACTCCGGTGCCGAGGCTGTCGAGAACGCCGTAAAGATCGCTCGCAAGCACACCGGAAAATTCGGTGTCGGAGTTCTGGACCACGCTTACCACGGGCGAACGAACCTCACGATGACGATGAATTTCAAGAACGCTCCCTACGCGACCGGCATGGGGCCCACGGCCCCCGGCGTGTTCCGTGCTCCGGGTTCATACCCATTCCATGACGGCCTGTCGGGTGCCGAAGCGGCCGAGCGAACCATCTGGTACTTCGAAAAGATGGTTGGCGCGCAGGACCTCGCCTGCATCATCGTCGAACCCATTCAAGGCGAAGGTGGCTTCGTTGTTCCGGCAGATGGCTACCTCACAGCAGTCCAAGAATGGTGCACCAAGAACAACGTTGTCTTCATCGCCGATGAAGTTCAGTCCGGCATGGCCCGCACTGGCACCTACTTTGCGAGCGAGCACTTTGGTCTCGTGCCCGATCTGATGACCGTTGCCAAAGGCATCGGCGGCGGCATGCCGCTTGCCGGAGTCGTTGGCCGTGCGGAAATCATGGACGACGTGCTCGCCGGCGGTCTCGGCGGAACGTTTGGTGGCAATCCGGTTTCGTGTGCGGCATCGATCGCAGTGTTTGACGAGGTCGAATCACACAAACTGTTGGCTGAGGCACAGCGCGTCGAAACCCGCCTGGGCAATGGACTGCGCGAACTCCAGAAGAAATACCCCATCGTCGGCGATGTTCGCGGAAAGGGAGCCATGCTCGCGATTGAACTCGTCGAGACAGGCACCAAGAAGCCGAACCCCGCAGCGGTAAGCGGGCTCATCGCGTACGCAGCGCAGAATGGCTTGTTGCTTCTTTCCGCGGGCTCGTCGTACAACGTGTTGCGATTCCTTCCCGCGGTCACCATGTCTGACGCCCTCATCGATGACGCGCTCTCAGTGCTCGACGCCGGCTTTGCTCAGCTGTAATTCACAGCCGAGACCAGAGCTGAAACCAAAGCTGTGAGCTCACCCGAATCCGGCACTTTCTCGGTCGGCGATGCCACCGAGCTTGCCGTTCTCACCCGGAGCGGTTTCATTGAGTCGCGTCACGCAGGCAGTGCCATTGTGTTGGATGGCGCATCCGGTGATGTGCTGTTTCAGACCGGAGACCCGTTCTCGCCAGTCGTGCCGCGCTCGGCGATGAAGCCGTTCCAGGCTGTTGCAATGTTGACGTCGGGCGCACCGCTCGAGGGAGAATTCGTTGCGTTGTCCACGGCGAGCCACACCGGTTCCGCCGAGCACGTGCGGCTGGTGGCCGAACTCCTTGAGGCGCACGGACTCACCGAAGATCAGCTGGAGTGCCCGGTCGATTGGCCGACCGACAGAGACATGGTCGCCGAGCTCACACGCAGTTCTGGTTCTGCGCAACGCAGATTCATGAACTGCTCGGGCAAACACGCGGCGATGCTTGTCACCTGCAGCGTGAACGGTTGGCCACTTGCGGGTT
Source organism: Actinomycetota bacterium (assembly GCA_009704705.1). GTDB lineage: Bacteria > Actinomycetota > Actinomycetes > Actinomycetales > Microbacteriaceae > RFQD01. The sequence continues at coordinate 2,256 of WLDR01000096.1, forward strand.
ACCTCGAACCAGAGCATCCGTTGCAACGCGAAATTTTGAGCGTCGTTGAAGACTTCACTGGCGAACCCATTGCCGCGTCGGGCATCGACGGATGCGGCGCGCCGGTTTACGCGATGAGTCTTGCCGCCCTGTCCCGCGGAATTCACCGCGTGGGTACGGCCTCACACGAGTCAGAAAACCCACGTGATCGAGCAGCGGCGAAATTGCGGGATGCCGTCGTCGCGCATCCGTATGTCACCGGCGGACGGGGCGAACAAGACACCGCCATCGTCTCTGAACTAGGCATATTCGCAAAGCGCGGCGCCGAGGGCGTCATGGTGGTCAGCGCGCAGGACGGTACGACCGTCGCGCTGAAGATTTTGGATGGCAACCTGCGTGCGGCTGGGATTGTTGCCGTGAAGCTCCTCGAGAATGCAGGCGCGCTCGACACAGCCGAGGTGGCACGCGTAAGCGAAAGTTTTGGCTTGACCGTGCTCGGTGGGGGAAAACCCGTCGGGGAATTGCGGGCCACGGTCTAAGTTTTCCGCCCGCATCCATTGAGGTAGTTGGCGGCCAACTGCGATTTCATCGCCTGTTCGCATATTTCGATACGGAATCCACAGTTTTTCTTCAAAAAAACTATGGAATCCGTTGCCCATCGCAGTTATAGTGGGGTGAACCCGCCACTGCGGGCCTCTTTTTGTGCTGGAGAATCCCATGAAGATTGCCGTCCCCACCGAAATCAAGAACAACGAATTCCGCGTCGCGATTACGCCCGCAGGAGTTCATGACCTCGTCGCAAACGGGCACGAAGTTCTCGTGCAATCCGGTGCCGGGCTCGGTTCTTCCATCACCGATGAGGCCTACACGGCTGCCGGTGCGTCAATTGTGAAGGATGCGGCCACCGCATGGTCGAGTGGTGACATGGTTCTCAAAGTCAAGGAACCCATCAAGTCGGAGTACGGCCACTTCCGCGACGGGCTCGTGCTCTTCACCTTCTTGCACCTGGCCGCTGAACCAGACTTGACTGAAGCATTGCTCAAGGCAAAGGTCACTGGAATTGCGTACGAGACCGTGCAGTTGCCCAACCGCGCACTGCCTTTGCTCGCGCCGATGAGTGAGGTCGCCGGACGACTCGCTCCCATCGTCGGCGCCAGTGCAATGCTCAAGCCGAACGGCGGACCCGGTTTGCTGGTGCCGGGCGTTCCTGGAACGCATCCCGCAAAGGTGGTTGTTCTCGGTGGCGGTGTCGCCGGTACGGCTGCGATCCAGGTCGCCGCGGGAATGGGTGCCGAAGTTACCGTGCTCGACACAAATCTCTTCCGCCTGCGCGAGCTCGATGCTTTGTACAGCGGCCGCATCAAGACAATTGCGTCGAACTCGTTCGAGATTGACCGCGCACTCGTTGACGCCGACCTCGTCGTTGGTTCGGTTCTGATTCCGGGAGCTAAGGCACCGAAACTCGTCAGTAACGAACTGGTCAGCCGCATGAAGCCGGGCAGCGTGCTCGTCGACATCGCAGTGGATCAGGGTGGTTGCTTCGCCGACACGCGCGCGACCACTCACGCGGACCCCACGTTCACCGTGCACAACTCGCTCTTCTACTGCGTTGCGAATATGCCCGGAGCTGTCCCCCACACCTCGACCTACGCGCTGACGAACGCAACCCTTCCCTACGCGCGGTCGATTGCCAACCGTGGATGGAAGGATGCACTGGCTGCAGACAGCGCGCTGAAGCTGGGCCTCAACACGCACGACGGCCACCTGGTCAACGGCCCCGTTGCCGAAGCGCACGGCCTGTCCCACACCGACATCGACACCGTTTTCGTCTAGAGCCGAAGTCGCTGATAGCTCCCGTCTGGGAGCAGTATCAGTGCGCCGCGCGACGGAATTGGCGGAATAGGCGAGAACGCGCGCAGCAAAACCCGCGAATCGAAAGACGTGACTTCGTCGGTGACAACGACCGCGTGCTCCACGCTGAGCTGAGTGAATGCGTCGTGTTTCATCATCCATTCGTCTGGTGTGGCGACATCGACGATGGTTACTCCCGCGAGAGCGAGGGCGTCTAGCGTGTCGCGTCGACGCTCACCACGTTGCCGCGTGACGAGGATGCACGAGGGCGGAGCACCTTCGGTCTTTGTGTCCGTGCGTCGCTGGCGGATGACGTCGGCACTGTCGATGTCGTGTTCCGTGCGCTGCTCAGATTTATGCTCGGCCACCTGCACCTGACGACCCCGCCACACCGCCCGGCCCGGGGGCGCGTCACCGCCGACGAAATCAAGTCGGTGCGCAAACAGAGCGCCGAGACGCGTGGTCCACGCTCCCCGGGAATCGCACGTGACAAAGAATCGCGGGGAGTCTGGGGCGCGCAGTGCGTGGGTGAGGCGCTCCACGAGTAGCTCTCGGAATTCAATCTCCACCGAGGCCAGCACGAGTTCAAGTCCGTCGACCACCACGTTCCGAGCGGCGACCCCGTGTCGGCTGACACTTCGCTCGTCCAGTTGATCCCACAAGTCGAAGCCATCACGCGTCCAGATGAGTGGAGGAACTGTCGCCGACGATGAACCCGGCACGAGAATCTGATTGGCAATCACCGTGACCGCATTCGTGCGCCCAGACCGACTGCAGCCCGTCATCAGCACGTGGCCGGGCTCGCCTAAGTCAATGAACGCCCGCTGCCAGTCTTGCGTTTCGGGCGAGTCGGCTATTCCTAAGGCAACGGTGCCGTGTGTCACGTCGACTGCTGGTTCACCACGAGGATGGGCGCGCTCTGTCAGTTGAGTGACGTCGGCAAGTGACACCCGGGTGGGCAAGGCTGGCATCCACAGTCGTCGCCGTGGCAGCCCATCGGTTTTCGTCACAGTCTGACTCGCCGACGGAGCCCAGGCGGGGTGCGCGCGAACAACGATTGGCTCTGAAGCCAGTCCCGAGATGACGGCATCGCCTGGCTCACGCAGCTCAGTCAGCGCCGCGTCGCTACCCACCATGAAACGACTCTCCTCGCGAGACAGCGCACGAAACGCAATTCGCAGGGGCACGTTGGCCATGATGTCATCGGAAATGCTCGTTGATGCGCGCTGAGTGCTGAGCACCACGTGCACACCGAGAGCTCGCCCCCGAGCGACGAGGTCGATAACGACGGCCGCAGCGAGTGGATGCGCAGCCACCGTCGCACGAAACTCATCGAGCACCACGATTAGCCGTGGCAGTTCATCCCGTTCATCTTCGACCGTCGAACGCAACTGGGCCTCACGGCGAATCAACTCAAACCGCAAACCTTCGAGTGCTCGGTCGATCGACCCGTCGTCGACGTCAGTTGCGATGCCGACACAGTGACTCAGTTGTGCGAGCGGGCCATAATCGATCCCGCCCTTGAAGTCGATGATGGCGATTTCCAACTGACGTGGCGTCATGCGGGCAGCGAGTTCAAGAATCCAGCCCACGATGAACGAGGTTTTCCCGCTTCCCGTTGTTCCCGAGATGGCGACGTGCGGGCCGTCGCGTGAGATGTCGA
>WLDR01000097.1 GCA_009704705.1 Actinomycetota bacterium
GGAACGGGCTCGGGCGAACTCACGCCAATCTCGAGAAGTTCGTGGTTTGCGCCGGTCGACATCATCTTGATGCGCTGGCGCGGGGAGAGCTTGCCGTCAATGACGCGCACGTAGGTGACGACTCCGCGGTATGCGTCGTATACCGAGTCGAAGATCATGGCGCGGGCGGGAGCATTGGGGTCACCCACGGGTGGGGGGACGAGTTCGACGACGCGGTCGAGCAGCGCATCCACGCCGATGCCGGTTTTGCCCGACACACGCAGAACGTCTTCGGGCTTGCCACCAATGAGGTTTGCGAGCTCTTTGGCGTACTTCTCTGGATCAGCAGCCGGCAGGTCGATTTTGTTGAGAACGGGGATGATCGTCAGATCGTTCTCCATAGCGAGATACAGGTTCGCCAGTGTTTGCGCCTCTATACCTTGAGCGGCATCGACGAGCAAGATTGCGCCCTCGCAGGCTGCGAGTGACCGGCTCACTTCGTAGGTGAAGTCGACGTGCCCGGGCGTATCAATCATGTTCAGCGCGAAGGTCTTGCCATCAACTTCCCAGGGCAAGCGCACGGCCTGCGACTTGATGGTGATTCCGCGCTCGCGCTCGATGTCCATGCGATCGAGGTACTGGGCGCGCATCGACCGGTCATCCACAATGCCCGTGATTTGAAGCATGCGGTCGGCAAGGGTCGATTTGCCGTGGTCGATGTGCGCAATGATGCAGAAATTTCGAATCTGCGTTGGACTCGTCGACGCGGGCTGCAACGGGGTAGAAGCTCGAGGTGACATTACCTTCTAGTCTCCCACGGCACGGGTGCGGGTTATAACCACAGTCGGTATTGCTGATACAGTTGGAAGTCGGTTTGCGCGCGGTCCCACACCAGCGCGACACGTCAGGCGAAGTCCCCTCTAAACTCCGCGTGGCACTTCATATCCATACAAACGTAAAGGCTCGAATAAGTGGCAAACATCAAGTCGCAAATCAAGCGCATCGGAACCAACGAGAAGGCGCAGGAGCGCAACAAGGCTGTCAAGAGCGGGGTCAAGACCGCCGTTCGTGCAACCCGCACCGCTATCTCCGCCGGCGACAAGGCTCAGGCCGAAGCCGCCCTCAAGGTTGCAACGAAGAAGCTCGACAAGGCTGTGAGCAAGGGCGTTCTGCACAAGAACAACGCTGCGAACCGCAAGTCGGCTATCGCGAAGGCTGTCTCTAGCCTCTAGGCAACACACGCTTTACAACGAAACCCCGTCGGTTGTCCGGCGGGGTTTTGTAATGGCTCGGCAGGTTTCTGAGTGGTTTGGTTATGCCCGGCCGTAATTCGCCACGACGGTGATCATGCGCTCGACAGCAAACACCGGATCGCGGGACGCACCCTTGACGTTTGCGTCTGCTTCGGCGATGGCGACGATGGCACGACGGATGCCCTGCTCGTCCCACCCCGACTGAAGATCGCGTCGCGCGCGGTCGATTTGCCACGGCGCCGCGCCGAGTGGTCCGGCGAGTTCGTTCGAGCTGCGTCGTTCTCCCCACACCTTTGCCATCAACCGGAGCTTGCTCGCGAACGTGGCGACGATGGGCACGGGGTCGGCACCCGATTCAAGTGCGTGGCGAAGTGAGATGAGGGCGTCGCCGAGACGACCAGCCACTGCGAAGTCGGCAACCTTGAAGGCGGTGGTTTCAACGCGACCGCCGTAATACTGATCGACGATTCGTTCGTCGATTGCACCGTCGGAGTCTGCGATCAGTTGCGCGCACGCGTTGGCGAGTTCGCTCGCACTGGATGAGAACGCCGACACAAGCGCACGTGTGGCTCCGGGGGTGATGGTGTTGCCCGCGCGCTTGAACTCGGCCAGACAGAAGTCATGCTTGTCGGAGTCGGATTTGATCTCGGCGCAGAGAACTTCGGTGGCGCCACCCACGCCGGAACGAATCTGGTCGAGAAGCTTCTTGCCGCGCACTCCCCCGCCATGTCGCAACACGAGCGTGGTGTCGGGGTCAGGCATTTCGATGTATTTCAGTGCGTCCTCGAGAAATTCGTCATTGCATTTCTCTACGTTGCTGACACGAATCAGTCGCGGTTCGCCGAACAACGACGGGCTGGCGAGGGTCATGAGTGTTCCGAATGCGTAGTCAGTGGCATCCACTTCGTGCACTTCAACGTTCGGATCTGCCGCACGCAGGTCGTCTCGAACGCTGGTGTTGACGCGGTCCGCGAGAAAGCCTTCGGGGCCGGTGACGAGCAGAATCGGGGCGGGTTTGGCCTGGTCCCACGCGACTGTCGGAATCGACGATTTCGGCTTGGCTGCAGTCTTCGCTGCCGCCTTCGGGGCCGGTTTCGTCGCCATGAGGCGAGCCTACCGTTCGGTCCAGACTTCGAGCCGGTGACCAGTCGTGTCGGCCACGCGCCGAACAAGCACCAACCCGTGCAGGTCAGTTCGAGCCACCGCCGTGCCCGACTGAGCGAGAATCCCGAGCGACCGATCGGTGGGATGCCCGTACCCGTTGTCGGCGCCAACCGACACCAGCGCAAGCCGCGCGCGCAGTTGCAAGTAAAGCCGGTCGTATTGATCGGCCGAGCCGTGATGCGCAACCTTGACTACCGTTGCGGGCCGGATCGCGGTGGATGAGAGCAGCGCGCGCTGAGCATCCTCATCAAGGTCGCCGAGGAAAATCGCACTCAGGGGCGGCTCGTTTGCATCGACTCTCGGCCACTCGGCCCGAATCACCAGCGAACCGGGATTACCGGTCTGCATGTCTGGGTGCCGGCTCGACGGCCACAGCGCCCGCCACCGAAAAACCTCGCCGTCAAGATTGCCGTGAACGCCGGCCTGACCCACAGACACGTCCGCGCCGTTCTGCTCCAGGTCTCGCACAATGGCCTCTTCTGACTCCTCAACGGGCTTGCCGACAAGTGCCTGCGTAACGCGGCCGAGAACCACCTTGTACGCCCCGACGTGGTCTTGGTCATAGTGAGTGAGTACGAGAAGTTCGATGCGGTCGATTCCGAGATCATCCAGACAGCGCCGAAGCAGGTCTTCATCGCGGCCGGTATCAATCAGCATCACAATGCGTGACTCGGCCGATGGCCGAACAACGAGTGCGTCACCTTGAGCGACATCACAGGCAGCGATGAGCCAGTCTTGCGGCATGCCGATTCGGCGCCACGATTGCGACACGACCGTTGTCGTGAGTGAAACGCCGAGCGTGAGAACGACGACGACAGCCGCGATTCTTCGACCGCGCGCCCAAATGAGCATGACAACGAGCGCACCAGAGAGAACGACCGAAATCAGCACCCCGGTTAGCCCGCCGGGCCATAACAATCGGGCGAAGGGCAGATGCGCACAGATGCTCGCAACGTTCGCAATCCATTGGGCCGGAATCCAGCACAACCAGGCAAGAAACATGCCGACCGGTTGTGAAATTGGCAAGACGAGCGCCGCCACAAGCCCGGTCACGGTTGCAATCGGAGCGGCCGGGGCAGCCAATACGTTCGCGACAATGCCGTAGGTGGGCAGTCCGGGAGCGAGTAGCGCAATCACGGGCTGGCACGCCAGTTCGGCGGCCAACGGAATCGCGATGACCGTCGCGAGCCAGCGCGGCATCCAGCGCTCGAGACGTTGTCCGATCGGCACGGCGAGCAACAACAGTGCCGCTGTCGCGAAGACAGAAAGCGTGAAGCCGATGTTGAGCGCCCATGTTGGGTCGACGAGCAGCAACACAAACACGGCGATTCCGAGCACGGGAACACCGCGCGACGGATGCCCACTGCTCAACGCGACGAGAAGGATGATGGCCATCACCGTCGCGCGAATCACACTCGGCTGCGGGCCGACGACGATGACGAACAAGGCGAGGGCGGTCGAGGCGGCGAGGGCGCGCATCCACCGACCGCCGCCACACAGCGCCACGACAGCAATCACGCCTGCCGTGATGACGGCGCAATTCGCGCCAGACACGGCAACGAGGTGAGTGAGCGAGACCACTTTCATGTCCGAGTCGAGGCCAGATGAAACAAGAGACGTGTCGCCGACAGCGAGGCCGGGCACCAGCTGGTTGCCCATCGCGGGTAACGACGATGCCGCCTCGACCAGTCGAGCGCGCAGATCACTCGCCCACGGAACATCGAACACCGGGGTCGATTCGAATCGAGGCCGGCCCAACGGCGCAACCGACCAGAGCCTGACAAATAGCCCGAAGACGACGAAACCGGTAATGATGACCACTCCGCGAACCCGCGCAGACCGCGTCATTGTGAAGCCGGTCAACAGCGCGAATGCGCCGGCGACAAGACCCGCGACGACGAAGGGCAACTGACTCGACTCGTGCGTTTCGCGCATGAACGGAATCACGGCGGCCAATAGGGCCCACCCGATAGCTACCGGCAGGGCGAATCTCAGCGAGCTCAGGGAGTCACCAACGGTTGCAATTGCGAAAACAGCTTGTCGCCGATGCCGCCGACGTCAGCGAGTTGGTCGACACTGGTGAATCCGCCATTCGCGGTTCGCCAGTCGATGATGCGTTGCGCGAGTGTCGGGCCGATGCCGGGCAACGAGTCGAGTGTGGCGAGGTCTGCACGGCTCAAACTGATGAGGCCGGATGCTCCCCCACTTGATCCTCCCGATGTCACTGTTTGGCAGCCGCTCGTCGCCTCGCCCTCGGGTTTACTCGGAACGATGAGTTGCTCACCGTCACTCAACGGTCGCGCGAGGTTGATGCCGCACTGATCCGCCGTCTCGAGCAGACCGCCGGCGGACATGATGGCGTCGATCACGCGTGACCCGGCGGGCACAAGGTAGATGCCTGGCTCGGTCACAGAACCGACAACGTGCACCCAGGTACCGTCATCGCCGAAACCGTCGAGTGATGCCGACGCCGAAGACCCAGCCGACTCCAGCCCCGGCCCAGGCGTGGGCCCAGGCGAAGGGCCCGGCGCAACCGTGCTCGACTGACCCCAGGGACCAATCATCGAGACGATGACCGAGACCGCGACGATGGCGAGCCCGAGAACGATGAGAGAGCCGGTTCGCGGTGTGCGCATCCGCCGACACTAGACCGCCGGAATCACGCGCCGTCACCGACGAGTCGCGCAGTGTGCGCAACCAATACAGCCGCGCGTGCGAAGAACTAGACCGAAGCCGCTATTCGGCCGGCTTGGTCGTAATGCTCACAATCTTGGGCGCACGCACGATGACATTGACAACCTCGCGGCCGGCAAGCGTGCGAATCACGCCCGCAGTCTGCATGGCCATCGCTTCTAGTTCGGCCTCGCTCGCAGTCGGTGCAACATCGAACTTGTCGCGTACCTTCCCGTCCACCTGAACAACACAGGTCACGCTGTCTTGCACGAGCAACGCCGGGTCGGCGGCAGGCCAGACCACGCGAGACACGCACGGCGCGTGACCGAGCAGCTCCCACATGTCTTCGGCCGTGTACGGCGCGTAGACGTCGAGAATCATCGCGACAGTTTCGGCCGCTTCGCGAACAGCGGGGTCTCCCGCACCGGCACCAGTGTCGATGACCTTGCGCGTGGCGTTCACCAGTTCCATGAGACGAGCAACGACGACGTTGAATTTGAAGCCTTCGATAAGCACGGGGGCATCGGCAAGAACACTGTGCGTGACACGACGTAGACCCTGATCGCCCGTTGCCGGGTCGACCCCCGCCAC
>WLDR01000098.1 GCA_009704705.1 Actinomycetota bacterium
AGTGAACGGGAGGCCATGTCTTATCTCCTCATCGAGATTGTTTGGATACGAACAATATAGACAATAATACGCGTGGCTCGTCGTGCTGCGTCAAGTCTGTCCTTCAGAATGGCGTCAGGAAAGTTTGAGGAATCATGACTGGAAGTCACACCCTCGCGGAGACGGAAGCTCGCGTTGAGAACCGCTTGAGCCACATGCAGCTCGACTTTGAGGCTATGGCGGTGATGTCGAACCTCTTTCGTGCGGCCAGCGCCGTGCGCAATCACTTCGAGCGCAACGTTCTCGCCCCGAGCGGCCTGAGCTGGACCGCCTTTGTCGTGCTCTGGGTGACGTGGATTTGGGAGCCAGCTGAAACACGCGAAATCGCGGGTGAAGCGGGCATCTCTAAAGCGACGCTCACCGGCGTGCTCAGCACACTAGAAAAGCGCGGCCTTGCGATGCGATCACGCTCGGCGGACGACGGCCGACTGGTGCTCGTGACGCTCACGCCCGAGGGCGAGAAGTTGATGGCTGACCTGTTTCCCAAGTTCAACAAGCAAGAAGTCGAAGTTGTCGCGCCAATTGCCACAGGTCAACGTGTTGCGCTCGCTGACATGCTTCGAGCGATTACCGCGAAGCTCGACGGCTAGCGCGTCTTCGCGGCTTCAGCGACGAACCGCCGGAACAAATCGAGCTGCGGTGCGTTCGAGTCGTAGTTGTCTTCGGGGTGCCACTGCACGCCGAAGGCCCAGGCGGGAGCATCCATCTTTACGGCTTCGACGTAACCCTCGGCCGATCGGCCGATGACTTCGAGCCCAGGTGCAACCTGGTCGATCATCTGGTGGTGGTAGCAACTTGCCTCGAGCGTCGCTGATGAGAGTCCGAGTTCGTCGACGTACTTGTCGATCGTGACGGGGGCGACGTGGTGCTGATGGGGCGCGTCCATGTGCTGAACGAGCGTGCCGCCGAGAGCGACGTTCGTGATCTGAAGTCCGCGACAGATAGCCAGCACCGGGATGCCCGCACTCAGTGCGTAGCGAACCATCGAGATGTCGGCCTCGTCGGCCAGGTCGTCTACGTCGTAGACGTGCTCGCTCGAAATTTGCTGACCGTACGCGGTCGGGTTGATGTCGGCGCCACCGGGCATGAGCACGCCGTCGATTCCGCGCAGACGCTCGGCCCAGTCTGTCCCTGCAGGCCCGGCTGCGGCAATCATGGTCAACGGTTCTCCACCGGCGGCCCAGACGGCATCTGCAAGGCGCCGAGCGGTGACGATCGCGGCGTAGCGCGTGGCCGAAGTTGATTCGGCAAAACGAGCGAGGAGCGCAATGCGAGGGCGGTGTGCGGAAGACATGGATTCTCTTTCGGCCTCAAGGTTTCGCGGCGAAAAGCCGGCACAACCAATTATTGACTTTCACATCGTACCGATAATCATTAGTATACGAATGATTCTTTTTCACGACGTTGTGAGGTCCTTCTTTCATGAGCACGATTAGCGTTGCTGGCGCTGACATCGACACCCGCCACTTCATTGGCGGCGTGCGTGTTTCGTCGACCGAGACCTACACAAACACCTCGCCCATCGATGGCACCTTCCTAGGTGAGATTTCCCGCGGAGGCGCGACCGAAGTTGAGCAGGCCGTCGCCGCTGCTCGCGCAGCATTCCCTGCCTGGGCTGCACTCGGACCCCAGGGCCGCGGTGCGCTTCTGCACAAGCTTGCTGACCTGGTCGAAGAGAACAACGAGACACTCTCGCAACTGGAAACCATGGACAACGGATCGCTTCTGCGTTCGCACCGCCGAGGTGTTATGCCTCGCGTTGCGATGAACATTCGCTTCTTCGCCGACTGGGCGATGAACGAGCTTCGCCACGAACCGTTCGAGACCCGCGGTCACACCAACAACGTGAGCTGGGACCCATCGGGAGTTGCCGCACTCATCACGCCCTGGAATGCGCCACTCATGTTGGCCACCTGGAAGATTGGCCCGGCGCTCGCCGCGGGCGACACGGTCATCTTGAAGCCGGCCGAGTGGACTCCGCTGAGTGCATCCTTCTTTGCGGATCTCACGGTGAAGGCGGGAATTCCTGCGGGTGTTTTCAACGTGGTGCAGGGATACGGAGCAGAGGCGGGTGCCGCGTTGGTGGCGCATCCCGGAATCTCGCGAATTTCGTTCACTGGTTCGGTTCCCACCGCGAAGATCATTGCCCGCGCGGCGGCCGATAACCTCACCCCGTGCTCGTTTGAGCTCGGCGGCAAGAGCCCGATGATTGTGCTCGGTGACGCCGACCTCGATCTCGCCGCCGAGATTGCCGTCGAACAGTACGACAACGCCGGTCAGGTCTGCCTGTCGGGTACGCGCATTTTCGTTCACGAGTCGGTTGCCGACGAGTTTCAGGCAAAGTTTGCCGAGCGCGCAGCCAAGATCACTCAGGGTGACCCGCGCGATGAAAACACTGACATCGGCCCGCAGATTCACCAGGTTCACTTCGACCGCATCAAGGGATTCGTGGATCGTGCCGCGGCCGAAGGCCAGAACATTGTGTGGGGTGGCACGCCGAACGCTGACCTTGGCGGCCTGTACTTCACCCCGACACTCGTGTTGGAGCCGACCCCGGGAGCCGAAGTCGTCACGCAGGAGATTTTCGGGCCCGTGCTCACGATGATGACCTTCAGCACCGACGAAGAAGTAATCGAGCGTGCGAACGGCACAGAGTTCGGTCTCGCCGCGGTCGTCGTCTCGGGCAACAAAGACCACGCAAAGAAGATCACGGACGTTCTCGTCGCCGGCACAATCTGGGTGAACTGCTTTTTCGTGCGCGACCTGCGTGCGCCGTTCGGCGGCTCGAAGAAATCGGGCATCGGCCGTGACGGTGGAACGTGGTCATTTGATTTCTACGCCGATGTCAAGAACACCGTCGTATCTCCAAATGGATGGAAGGAATAGCAATGGGTGAAGTAGTTGGAGCAGCACTGTTGGCTCACGTCCCAACGATTATGTTGCCTGAAGATATCCGGTACGAACTCAACGAGGGCAAGGAGATCTCGCTTGTCCCCGGGTTGCACCGCCTTCGCACAGAAGTGATGGAAACGCTCGACTATGACACCGTGGTCGTGCTCGACAGCCACTGGGCGACAACCGTTGAATTCGTGATCACGTCGCACGACGATCGCGAGGGCTTCTACACGTCCGAAGAGCTCCCGCGAGGCATGAGTGCGGTTCCGTACAAGTTTCGCGGTGACCGCGAATTGGCCGAGTCGGTCGCCAAGTACCAAGAGAAGAACGGCACCTGGATCACACCGATTGACGACGAGCACCTGCCCGTCTTCTACGCGACCATCAATCTCTGGGACTACCTCGGTAAGGGTCTCGACAAGCGCTGGGTGAGCATCTCTGTTTGCCAGACCGCAACGACGGAGGACTTTCTTCGTGCGGGACGCGCTCTCGGCGAGGCGATTCGCGACTCTGATCGCAAGGTCTTGTTGCTCGCATCCGGAGCCCTGTCGCACACTTTCTACCCGCTGCGTGAACTTCGTCAGCATGAAGCCAGCGACCCGAAGCACATATTCTCGCCCGGAGCACGTGCCGCCGACGAGGAGCGCATCGAGTGGTTCAAGGCCGGCGACCACGCCCGCGTGCTTGAGACGATGCCGGAGTTCAAGAAGTACAAGCCCGAGGCCAACTTCTCGCACTATCTGACCATGATCGGTGCCATTGGCGAAGAGGCGGTGACGTCCAAGGGCGTGATGTACTCGGAGTACGAAAACTCGGTGGGCACCGGACAGGTGCACATCTACTTTCCGAAGCCAGAGGGTGGCTTCCCGCTTCCGAAAGATGTGGTGCTCGAACGATGACCGAATACCGCCGCATCCTGCTCGATGGTTACCCGGTGCAGGTCGTTCGCGACGGCGAAACGCTGGTTGCGCCGGACGGCCGCCGTGTTGCCATCGAGGATGCCCAGCACCTCGCTCCCGCAGAGCCCACCAAGATCATTGCCGTGCACCTGAACTACGACAGTCGCACGAAGGAGTTCATGACGAAGCTCCCCAGCGCTCCAACGTATTTTCACAAGCCGATTACGGCGCTGAACTCACACAAGGGTGCGATCGTTCGTCCGGCCGGGTGCAAGTGGCTCAACTACGAAGGCGAAATCGTCATTGTGATTGGCAAGACGTGTCGCAACATCTCCCCGGCGGAAGCGGGTGAGTACATCGCGGGATACACCGTGGGAAACGACTACGGACTTCACGATTTTCGTGACACCGACGCCGGTTCGATGCTGCGCGTGAAGGGTTCGGACACGCTCGCGCCGGTTGGCCCTGGTCTTGTGACCGACTGGGACTTCACGAACAAGATGATCCGCACGTACGTTAATGGTGAAGTCAAGCAAGAAGACAACACTGACAACATGGAGTGGGACATGCACTACCTCGTCGCCGACATTGCGCGCACGATCACGCTTGTGCCGGGTGACATGTTGTTCTCGGGTACGCCCGCATTCTCGCGACCCGTGTTCCCGGGCGACATCGTCGAGGTGGAGGTGGAAGGCCTCGGCCGACTGACGAACCACATCGTCGAAGGCCCCACTCCAATTCGCACGGATGTTGGCGCTCAACCGACCGAGAGCGAAGAGGTTGTTTCGACCGCTCTCGGTGGAGACTGGGAGTTCCGCGGCATCCGCACCCCATCCAAAGATCTCTACCCATCGACCGTTGAGGAGAAAAACTAATGCTCAAGATTCACGTTGACATGAACAAGTGCCAGCACTACGGCCAGTGTGTCTTCGACGCCCCGAACGTATTCCGCTTGAACGAGGACGACAAGCTCGAGTACGAGCACACGGCTGACGACAGCGAACGCGACAACATTCAGCTCGCGATCGACATTTGCCCCATGCAGGCAATCTCGTTCGTCGAGTAGTCGACCGAACGCGAGATCTTCGTGACAAAACCCGTCGTCATCGTCGGCGCCTCAATGGGTGGTCTGCGTGCCGCAGAAACACTGAGGAAAAGCGGATACGCGGGACCACTGGTCGTCATCGGTGACGAGCCACACGCTCCGTACAACCGCCCGCCACTGTCAAAAGAGGTCCTCGCTGAGGATGTCAACCACGCCGCCGTCGCGTTCCCTCTTGCCGAGATTCTCGACGACGTGGAATGGGTACTCGGCAACGCCGTGGTTGCCAGTGACCTCCACGCGCACACCGTCACCTTGGCCGATGGTACGTCGGTTGAGTACAGCTCGCTCATCATTGCAACTGGATTGCGTCCGCGCCGGCTCAATTTGCCGGGACAACCGGCTCATGGCGTTCACGCGATTCGCACTCTTGATGACGCCATGCGCCTGCGAAGCGAACTCGCCCCGGGTGCACGGGTTGTCGTTTTTGGAGCGGGCTTCATCGGATGCGAAGCGGCGGCCACCGCGACAAAGCTCGGTTGCACCGTAACGGTCGTCGGCAAGGGCAGCATCCCGATGTTGCGACCCCTCGGTCAGCAACTCGCCGAAGATGTGCAACGCCGCAACGAGGCTCACGGCGTGACGTTCATTTCAAACGCGTGTCTCGTCGA
>WLDR01000099.1 GCA_009704705.1 Actinomycetota bacterium
GTGCGAGTAGTCACAGTGCCCAAGTTTACGGGTATGGCTGGCTTCGGGATTTGCTCAGGCAACCGGCTCGTAGACTGGTCACGTGGTGGCCCGCCAGATTCATCTCGTGCGTCACGGCGAGGTATTCAACCCCGGCCGTGTGCTTTATGGGCGCATCCCCGGCTTCGGCCTTTCCGATCTGGGCGTTCGTATGGCGACACTCGCGGCGAGTGACCTGGCTGCCCGTGACCGCACTTTTTCACGGATCATCGCGTCACCACTTCAACGCACCCGCGAGTCGGCGGAACCGGTCTCACTGGCGTTGGGCCTCGCCGTTGATATCGACGAGCGCATCATCGAACCGACGAACGAATTCGAAGGAAATCAGATGCGTGGCCGCGACTCCGCGGTGCTGAAGCCTCGAAATTGGAAGTACCTGCTGAATCCGTTTCGCCCGAGTTGGGGCGAGCCGTACCGGTCGATTGTCAACCGCATGATGACGGCGATTGTCGAAGCCGGAGAATCGGTTTCGGACGGAGACGTCGTACTCGTGAGTCATCAATTGCCGATTTGGATGGTCAATCGCCACCTGTCGCGAAAGTCGCTCGCGCACTTTCCGGGTAGTCGGGAGTGTTCACTCTCTAGCATCACGACTCTCGAGTGGCTCGACCCTGCTAATCCGAGCGCGGGGCTGCACGTCGTCGGTTACGTCGAACCCGCAAACGAGTTGCTCGAGGGCTCACTCGATGTGGGAGCCGTGTGATGAGCCTGGCGAAGCGCACGCGGTCTGTTCGCGGGCCCGCTTCGGCGATTGCCGTTGCGCTTGGGTGTGCGCTTCTGCTTTCGGGATGCGCATCCGACCCGCTCGCCGACCAATATCGTGCCGGTTCAGGCAAGAACTACATCGCCGGTGACGGTTCGGTGACCGAGATTGTTCCCGAGAACCGAAGTGATGCGGTTGTGTTTGAGGGCGTGGATGAGTCCGGCGGGACCATCTCATCGCGTGAACTTTCCGGCGAGGTCATCGTCGTCAACTTCTGGTACGCCGGATGTGCGCCCTGTCGTGCCGAGGCGCCCGTGTTGGAGGAGGCCTTCGAGGACTCCGCTTCGACGGGCGTCGCGTTCGTCGGAGTTAATGTTCGCGACCAAGCGGAGACAGCTCAAACGTTCAATAAGGAATTTGGCGTGACGTATTCGAGCATCATCGATACGAACGGCCAGGCGCAGCTCGCATTTGCGACGAACGTTCCGCCGAATGCTGTGCCGACAACTCTTGTGCTCGATCGACAGGGACGCGTCGCTGCCCGAATCCTGGGCCAGCTCAAGAATGCATCGATTTTGACCACGATTATTTCTGACGTCGCCGCCGAGAAGAACTAAGTCGACATGGGCGCAATCGTCTATTCGGGTGACCTCTGGCTCGCAATGCTGGTCGCGTTGGCCGCCGGCTTAGTTTCGTTCGCGTCGCCCTGCGTATTGCCGCTTGTTCCGGGGTATCTCGGCTACGTCGGCGGTTATGCCGACGGTGCAGCGAGGTCGGCTGCAGCGGGGGCGAACGAGCGCGCTCGCCGAGTGCGACTCGTGCTCGGTGCGACGCTCTTCGTTCTCGGCTTCACCGTCGTGTTCGTCGCGTTCGGAATCCTTTTTGGTGCCGCTGGCGCCGCTATTCGCCCGTGGCTCGACCCCATCACCCGCATTCTCGGCATCGGCGTCATCGTGCTCGGTCTTGTGTTTGTTGGGTTCTTCACGCGGTTTCAGCGCACGGCCAAGCTGCCGCTGCGACCGGCGACGGGGCTGATTGGGGCACCGCTTTTGGGCATCGTCTTCGGTCTGGGTTGGACTCCCTGCATTGGCCCCGCACTCGCGGCGGTTTTCGCATTGAGCCTCGACGGCGCTTCGCCAGGACGCGGCGCAGTCTTGGCCATCGCCTACTGCGTCGGCTTGGGATTCCCGTTCATCCTGCTGGCACTCGGCTTCGACTGGGCAACACGCAGTTTCGTGCTGCTTAAGCGCAACATCCGCACCATCAACATCGTTGGCGGAGTGATGTTGATCGTCATCGGCGCACTGATGGTCACCGGCCTGTGGTCGATATGGATGTCAGAACTGCAGGCGGTGATGAGCTCGTATGTCCCAGCAATCTAGGGCGGAGACCACGGTCGTCAACCCGCAATTGGGACTGGCGGGTTGGTGGCGGTGGTTCTGGCGCCAGTTGACGAGCATGCGCACGGCGCTGCTTCTTCTGTTGCTCTTGGCGATTGCCGCAATCCCCGGATCCCTCGTTCCGCAACGCTCCGCGGATCCGAACGGGGTAACGGCGTACTTCGCTGACAACCCGGAACTCGCACCGGTGCTCGACTCTGTGCAACTGTTCGACGTTTATTCTTCGGCCTGGTTCTCGGCCATCTACCTATTGCTTTTCGTGTCACTCATCGGTTGCGTTGTGCCGCGGGTGAAGTTTCATTGGGATGCCCTGCGAAGCGACCCTCCGCGAACGCCGGCAAATCTGACTCGCCTTCCGGCGCACGAAGAGTTCACCGTGCCGGGTAAACCCGAAGCCGTTATCGAGAAGGCCCACGCCCTGCTCAAGCGCCAGGGCTATCGCACCGTCAGATTTGACGAATCCACCCCCACGGCACGAGGCGCGAAAGCCGCAACTGCGTCAACGCGTAGCCGACTGTCTGTTTCGGCCGAACGCGGATACGCGCGAGAGACCGGCAACTTGCTCTTTCACGGCGCGCTCGTCGGGGTGCTTATCGCTGTCGGTTTCGGGGGCGGCGCCGGGTTTGCCGGCCAGCGAGTTATCTACGAAGGCCAGGCCTTCACGAACTCTCTGCTTGCCTACGACACGTTTAACCCGGGCCGCTGGTTCGATGCGTCGTCATTGACTCCTTACACAGTCACTCTCGATTCGTTCAATGTCACCTACGAAGAGCAAAACCAAGACGCCATTGGTCAACCACTCGACTACACGGCAAATGTCACGACTCAGCTCAAGGGCGAGGTTCCGCAACAGGCTGAAATCAAGGTCAATGAGCCATTGCGCTTTGGCAATACCGACATCTATTTGTTGGGTAACGGATACGCACCGCAGGTCACCGTTCGGGACCCGGAAGGCACGATCGTTTTTCGCGACACCATCCCGTTCCTGCCACAAGACACCAACCTGACATCGGTGGGGGTTGTCAAGGTGCCAGATGGGCTTGATGAGCAACTGGGGCTCGTCGGATTCTTCTACCCGACCGTCAGTGCGGGCCACTCCGGAGCCTTCTTCTCGATGTATCCCGACCTGATTGACCCGATGCTCACTTTCAATGTGTGGAAGGGCGACCTCGGACTCAATGAAGGTATTCCGCGTTCGGTGTACGCGCTCGACACCTCAGGCATGACAAAACTCACCGGTCAACAGACCGCATTGGCGTCACTTGAGCTGAAACCGGGGGAGACGGTTGCGCTACCCGAAGGCCTCGGCACGGTGACGTTCGACGGGGTCAAGCGCTTCGTTTCGCTCGATGTTCACAACGATCCCGCGCAGATTTGGGTGTTGTTCTTCGCTTTACTGTCGCTCGGGTCGCTCCTGTTCTCGCTCTTCATTCCGCGTCGACGGGTGTGGGTTGCGGTGACGCAGGCCGACAAGTCGAGTTCAACCGTGAGCATCGCAGCCCTCGCGCGTGGCGACGATGTGACTCTCGATGATCGCGTTCGCGAACTCGGCGAGCTCATTCGTCGCGCGTGAGAATCCTAGGATGGGCTTCGTGACCGACTCTCTCTCGCAGTTCTCCGTTCTGGCGCTGTACTCGTCGATGGCCGTGTACGCGATCGCGTTCATCCTGTACACGCTCGACCTTGCCGGCATCGGGCCGGCCAGGTTCAAGCTCGTGCGCATCGGGCTGAGCCTGACGTGGCTGGGCTTCGTGCTGCAGTCTGTGGCGACCGTGCTGCGGGGCGTGGCCGCCGGCCGAGTGCCCTGGGCAAACATGTACGAGTTCGCCATGACCGGAACCCTCATGATCGTTCTCGTCTACTTGCTCGTGAACCTCAAGTGGGACCTCAAATTCCTCGGATCATTCGTGACCGGTCTCGTCGTGTTGCTCCTGGGAATGTCGGCCACGCGCTTCTACGTCGAAGTTGTTCCGCTTCCGCCGGCATTGCAGTCGTATTGGCTCGTGATTCACGTGTTCGTCGCATCGCTCGCTACCGGCTTCTTCGCGTTGGGCTTCGCGCTGTCGCTTGCGCAGGTCTTGCAAGAGCGCCGTGAGCGCGCGGTTTCTGCGGCTGTGGCAAAGCGATGGGCGTGGCTGTCGCGCTTCCCAGAGTCGGCAACACTCGAGAACTATGCGTACCGCTTGATCGTCGTCGGCTTTGTTCTTTGGACGTTCACCCTGATTGCCGGGGCGATCTGGGCTGAGCGGGCGTGGGGTCGTTATTGGGGCTGGGACGTGAAGGAGGTCTGGACCTTCATCATCTGGACCATCTACGCCGGATACCTGCACGCCCGATCGACGCGCGGTTGGCGTGGTACTCGGTCGGCGGTGCTTGCGATGATCGGGTTCGCGTCGGTTTTGTTCAACTTCACCGTGGTGAACATCTTCTTCAAGGGTTTGCACGCGTATAGCGGGTTGAAATAGTTGATCACTCTTCGACGTGTTCTGACCTGACTCCGCTAGATCAAGGCATGTACGCGGGAGAGTCGTTCCCTCCACGCCGCTGTGCGCGCAGGTGCAGCCGCGTGCCGAGCGAGTAGCTCCTGGCTGACCTCCGGTCGCGATACGTCAATGTGTCCATCAACTGGCAGCAGCGGCGAATCCGTGACGTCTGCGGCCAAGAGAGCGGCCGTGCCGAGCCCGCAGTCGAATTCGAGTTCAGGGAGCGCGCCTGCCAGGTGTGCACCCATGGCGACTCCGACCGACGTGTCGAGTGCGCTCGAGACAACTGCCGGAAGACCGGCCTGTCGAACGATGTCAAGGGCTCGGGATAAGCCCCCGAGCGGCTGGACCTTGATGACAAGGATGTCGGCCGCGCCAACACGAGAAACTTCTAAGGGATCAGTCTCGCGCCGCACACTTTCGTCGGCCGCGACGGGAATGCCCATGTACGAGATGCGTGCGCGAAGCTCGGCGAGTTCGGCAATGCTTGCACACGGCTGCTCGACATATTCGAGATCAAACTGAGCCAACGCATGAATTGCATGTTCAGCTTCATCAACGTTCCATGCACCGTTGGCATCGACTCGAATGCGCCCCTCGGCACCCAGTGCGTTTCGAGCAGCTCGAACTCGCTCGACGTCGTCGGCCAGGGTCGAACCGGGCCCGGCAACCTTGACCTTTGCCGTTCGCGAACCTGCAAACCGAGCCAACACGGCATCGACGTCAGCTGCAGGAACTGCCGGCACGGTCGCGTTCACCGGGATGCGTCTTCGCACGACGGGAGCCAACTCCTCCCAACCGAACTCAATCGCGGCACGCAGCCACGCGACTGATTCCTCGTCGGAGTAATCCTCGA